>JABIFG010000070.1 GCA_018650795.1 Fidelibacterota bacterium | reverse complement strand
CATCGATGATATAAATCCCAACTTTGTAGGACAATTGGGCTCAGGTCGAGTGAATATATATAATGCTTTGGCTCATAGTATCTACCCCAGACTTTCCTACAATTCATATAGCCTCTATCTGGAGAATGATAATGGAGATGGACTCCTGTCTCCCGGTGAATCAGCCCTCATGCGCATAAACCTCTTCAATGAACCTGGCTGGGTTGATGCTATAGATGTAACAGCCATTCTCAGGAGTAATTCAGAATATGTTACCATTACTGACAGTACTGGTGCCTATGGAGATATCAATAACGGTAACATCGGTGTCAATATCCTTGATCGTTATGGGTTTTCAGTGGCTGCTGATGCACCATCAGGTCAATACCTGATGAGTTTGGATGTAACCGCAAATGAGGGTTCTGACATTCTTTATGTTGCTACCATTGAGTTTTCCGTTGAGGTCAGTATGTGGCAGGCAAATTTCCCTATTGCCACCAGCATTGTTAAAGGTGGCAACGCAGTCGTAGACCTTGATGGTGACGGCAGTATGGAAATCATTTTTAGTGCTTATGACAGCAGCCTCCATGCTGTAGATATAAATGGAATCGAGTTGAGCGGTTTTCCGGTAAACCTGGGCTATCTAGTCGAGGCAACACCTTCAGTGGGTGATATCGATAATGATGGCGATCTCGAGGTCGTCATTGGTAGTCTGGATCGTAATCTTTATGTTGTTCAACATGATGGTAGCGCTGAAGCCATTTATATGGCTCCAGGATTCATTCTGGCTCCAGCTAGTCTTTATGATCTGGATGGTGATGGTGATCTGGAAATCATTAGTGTCTCATATAATGATGAATTAGCAGTCATGCATCATGATGGGACACTCCTGGCCAATTTTCCCATGACTCTGGATGATCATATGACGGATGGAGCGGCTATTGGTGATATTGATGCTGACGGTAACGTTGACATCGTGGTTGGCACCTGGGGTAATCAACTCCATTCCATTAATTTGGATGGAACTGAAGCTGCCGGTTTCCCTGTCACTCTGGTGGACAAGGTCAAATCCGCGCCACTTCTGGCCAACCTAGACGGTAGTACAGATGGATCACTTGAGATCATATTTGGATGTAATGACAACAAGCTCCACGTCTATGATGCCACTGGAAATGAATTATGGTATATCAGTACTTCCTCTCAGGACATCCAGGCTGATCCCTCCATCACTGATATGGATGGGGATGGTGATCTTGAGATTGTAGTTGGTGGTTTAGATAGACTCATTTACGCTGTAGACCATACGGGTACTTTCCTGGAAGGATGGCCTGTGGCCACAGGTGGAGCCATTTATAGCTCACCAGCACTGGCAGATATCAATAATGATGGCCTGGCAGAAGTATTTATCGGATCCAATGATCGTAAGCTGTATGGTCTTTATCTGGATGGTTCCAACATTCGTGGTTTTCCCGTAGAGAATACAGCAAATATCCAGGGATCTCCCACCGTAGCAGATCTGGATGGAGATAGTGACTTGGAGGTCATCGTAGGCTCAGATGACAGACTAATGGTGATGGATCTGCCCACCAACGGTGAAACCGCCAGCTATTGGTCAACTCACCGAGGTAATTTGCATCGGACGGGTGTACTTCCCACACTGGTCCCTGTTATAGAACGCAATGAATTGCCAGATCAACACACCTTATATGCAAATTATCCCAATCCTTTCAATCCTTCAACCCTGATTGCTTTTGATATCGCTGTGGCCAGCTATGTAAAATTAGAGGTACTTGATATCAGAGGACGCGTTGTTGAAGAATTGATTTCCCATCAGATGACTCCTGGTAATTATAGCGTTACCTGGCAGGCAGAGCCAAAGGGAAGGCCAGCCGATGCAGGTATCTACTTCTATCGTCTATCGACCCAGAATGGCGATCTCGTGCGTAAGATGACCCTTCTGAAATAGATACAGTCCAGGCCTGTTAAAAAGGGCAGGGAAAAGATTAAAAGGGAGTCTGAAAACAGGCTCCCTTTTTTTGTACTAGGGATTCTATTTAAGCGACCATATGTGGTAGCATGGTCTACGACCAAATGAACCATGCTTATCTTGCTAGGACGAACACTATTTAATTTTGCCCCAACTCTGAATGTTATTTATTTCTGCATGGCATCCCCACGAGTAGCTGTGCTCTGAAAATTCACTAAATCAGGACTAATAATGACTATAGGGCGTTTTAAAGTATGAGTGGAGATGTTTCATAATTTTCACAAATATGATCATATATTGCATAATAACAGTCCTTTACGACAACCTGTACGTTTGGGATTATGTGGTCCTGGGGTGTGGGTGGGGAAGTATTAGTGATATTTTTGAGATAATTTGCAAATAAATGTTGTGAAGAGGTGGTCAGCAGATTATTATCGCGCCGCTTTATGACAGGAGACAGGTATCCGGTGGCAAAACAGCCTCAATTTTTTTAATAAAAATTGATTTTTGGTGTTGCGGAGCCATAGGTACAAAAGTATATTTGCGAGCTCTTGAAAACGAGAGCGGAGAAAGCAGATTATTCTCCTTGATTTTTGAAAAATGGGTATGCACGGTCTAGGTCAATATGAGGTATCTCATTTGACGATACCGACAATTACAATGAGTTAAAAAAAGTAAAATGAAATAGAGTCATAAACAAACTACAATGGAGAGTTTGATCCTGGCTCAGGACGAACGCTGGCGGCGTGCTTAACACATGCAAGTCTAAGGAGAACGGGTTCTTCGGAATCCTATTAAACTGGCGAACGGGTGAGTAACGCGTAGACAACTTGCCCAAAGATTTGGAATAACACCGAGAAATTGGTGCTAATACCGAATAATATCACTTTGACCTCGGTCTTTGTGATCAAAGGTGGCTTCGGCTACCGTCTTTGGATGGGTCTGCGTCTGATTAGCTAGTTGGTGAGGTAATGGCTCACCAAGGCAACGATCAGTAGCTGGTCTGAGAGGATGATCAGCCACACTGGGACTGAGATACGGCCCAGACTCCTACGGGAGGCAGCAGTGGGGAATATTGCGCAATGGACGAAAGTCTGACGCAGCAACGCCGCGTGATCGATGACGCTT
>JABIFG010000069.1 GCA_018650795.1 Fidelibacterota bacterium | reverse complement strand
CCGTGAGCGGAAGATGAGACGATTCCTCGCCTTAATCTCCCTCATGGGAGCCGTGGTTTTTGGTCAGGTTCCAGTTGGTACCCCGATCAACAATGTTGCTCAGTCATCCCATCAGGATGGTAGTGAGACAACATTTGTTGGTTTTTCAAATGAGGTCTCTACGATCGTATCTGAAGGGTATCAACTGGCAATCTCCAAAACCGCTAGTGCAGCTGTCGTTGCACCAGGCGAGAGTTTGACCTATACAATCACAGTTTCAAACACGGGGAATATATCCCCAGCCGCGTTTACCATCACAGACACACTGAGTTTGGGTCTTGAGATTGTTTCAAGTAGCCCTGCTGCCAGTGTAACAGATCAAATAGCCACCTGGACTGTAGCAAGTATTGCTATGGGCCAGACCATGGTATTTGAACTGGATGTTCTGGTAGATGAGAACCTGTTGGCCGATGAGGTGATATCAAATACAGCCTGGTTGGCCGTTCCTGATGGTTTTCTTCTAGCTGGTGAATCAGCTGATGTAAACGTCGGTGCGCATTCAGATTTATTGATTACAAAGATGGTAACTGAAGATGTCTCCACTATTGGAGATACTGTTCACTATACTATTAATGTATACAATACTGGCAATATCCCATCAACTCAAACCATCATCAATGATGTATTACCAGAATATGTTTCATTTGTAAGCGCTTCCCATTCGGGAGCAATTGTGGATGGAACGGTGTCCTGGAGTATTGATGAAATGATGCCGGGAGATTCAATCAATGTCTCCCTTGACGTCAAAGTTGATGCAAGCATGCCAGCCAATACAGACCTGACCAACACTGCAACCGTTGAGAATGCACAGGGAGTTTCTACTGAAGCTTCAGTTCACTCACTTGCAAATCCCTGGATTCAGACTATTAGTAAATGGGCTGAGGATAGGGAGTATGCTTTTGGTGATACCGTTGAATTTACGATTACTATCGATAATACTTCACCGGATCCTGTACATACCATTACTGTAACAGATACACTTCCAGAGCCTCTGGAGTTTGTATCTGCGACAAATGGGGGAGCAGTCGAAAACAGTGCTGTTGTCTGGACCCTTGGTACTCTGAATGCCGGAAATGTTATAACCCTTGACGTAGTTACAACGGTCGGCTCTCTTTTGGAAGCCCGACCAGAAATCACAAACAGAGCTTGGATATCTACGACCAACGCTGGTACCAGCTTCGGTGATCATATCGTATCACTGGCAGCTTTCCCAGAATTGGTGTTAGAGAAATTATCATCTGAATCTGTCCAGGCAGGGGATTCACTGGTTTACACATTTACAATGAGTAATACTGGAAACTCAATGGCCCACGATGTGGTCTTGAGCGATACCCTTCCTGCTCACGTTTCATTTGGCTCTGCCAATGGTGATTTCACTTATAACGAGTCATCTCATAGCATTCTCTGGAATGTGAATGAAATTGCCTCCAGTGCCACTGATTCACTACGGTTAGTTACTTATGTAGACTACCCGGTTATTGATGGCACGACTCTGGAAAACACAGCATATCTAGCCTGTGTTGAAGGAAGTGTGAGTCAATCCACCTTCATTACTGAGGTTCTTTCAACTCCTGGATTATTCCTTGAGATCAGCGGAACCAGTATAGTAATGGCTGGTGACACAGTTCAACTCAGTCTTGATTATAGTAATTTGGGAACTGAGATAGCCACGGGCGTCATTCTTAGGGATACGCTTGGACTTGACCTGGAATATCTCAGCGCATCACGAGAACACACTTACGATCCTGAAACTGGAATTATTACCTGGAATCTTGAAGATCTGACTCCTGGTGATTCCGGTGTTATGCATGTCACAGCGAAGGTTCGTGATGATTTTAGTGGAGCTGCTCAAATTCCAATTGGTGGTCTTATGACCTGTGATCAAGATGTAGAATGTGTTGGCTTTCACACAGTTACAGTACGTGCACCGCTTATGAATATTGTACTCATAGGTGATACCACGTATATCATGGCAGGTGAACTGATCCGATATGACCTCTCTTTTGAAAATGTGGGTGATACAACAGCAATTAATGTTGTCGTTGTGGACTCACTGCCTCAGGAAGTCAACTTCCTGGATGCCTCCAATGGTGGTGTCTACGATTCTACCAGTCACTCCGTGACATGGTATATTGGCGATTTGGAACCGACTCAACCGGAAGGCACTGTTGGAAAAACCAGTGCTGCCACATCGCGTGGAGATAATTCGGTTGATGGGACGAATGAACCTGCTAGCGAGTTTACCATTGATGTGGCGGTTAATTATCCGCTTTCCAATGGTATGGAATTACCGAATACTGCCTACATCTATTCAGATGAGGTTTTACAAGCGACAGCTACCTGGTTAGCCATTGTTCAGGCTGCTCCTGAATTTGTGTTTACAAAAACTGCAGATTTGGAAGTCTTTCCTGGCGATACCATCCATTATCAACTGGATGTGGCCAACTGGGGAACCGATCACGCCAGTGGTGTGAGCATTCTGGATACACTCGATTCTCGAGTCACTTTCCTCGGTGCAACAGGAGACTACACCTACGATGTAGCCTCACACTCACTCCAATGGTATCTCGGACCGCTGAATGTTGAGCAAGTTGAAAGCTATCAGATTACTACTACTGTAGATGGCTTGCTGGAACATGGTGCTCAAGTTGGAAATCGTGCCTGGTTAGTTTCAAACGAATCAGATGCTATTCCTGCCGAAGCACTCACAACCAACATTCTTCCCCTTAGCATTGTTCTTGATGCACAACCTAGAACTATTCTAGGAAATGGTGCCTCTACATCAACATTGGCTGCTCATGTTTATTCATTCCTGGGCAATCCTGTCCCAGATGGCATAGACGTGAATTTCTATACTGACAATGGCACGATTCCAGACTCAGTTAGCATAACATCAACTGTTGATGGTGTGGCTTTTAGTACATTGGTCGCTGATACGGTAACTTTTGAATCTGTAACAGCAACTCCTTATGCAAGAGCCATATATTCACCAACCGAATTTGCAGATGACACCACTCAAGTCGTCTTCATTATCGGTGCCTTTGATGGAACCATCTACAACTATGAAGGTATTCCACAAGAGGATGTAAGAGTCGAACTAAGACGCGTTGATACTGGTGCCTATGCTGGACATGATAGCACCAATGCAGAGGGTTATTACCTCATTCCTATCTAT
>JABIFG010000068.1 GCA_018650795.1 Fidelibacterota bacterium | reverse complement strand
TGGGCCAAACATTGCTTGCTTCAAGCGAGAGCATGACGGTATGAAGCACTTTGGGCGAGAATTTATAGAATTTGATCACGGTAAAATTATGCTAAAAATTGAAATTCTGCCAGAAGATAAAATTCTGCCAGAAGATAAAATTCTGCCAGAAGATAAAATTTGCCTGATATGTAAAGACGATTATGGGGATATTGCGGAAGAGTGTTTTATTGCAGGGGTTTGCCCAGATTGTATGGACTCAAACAGCTCTGAAGAGCTAATAGAATCAGCTATGCGACTGTGATACTTCTAACGCCAGCCGTAACCGGCGCGAAGCGATCTGTGTTGAATTAATTGTTAGAACTAGATATTAAGGAGTAGAAGGATGGAGCCAATAAATATTATAAAAACTGACGGTGGCAGAAAGAGGGTCATACTCAAACAAATTTATGCAGACCTTGAGCTTCAAACAATGATTAACGGTCACCAGTCTACGGGACAACCTGTAGATGAAACACTGCTACTTTTAATACAGGAAGCAATCAGTGATTACTTCTCAAAAGTTGTAAGACCCACATGAGTTTTCTGCCTTCTAACGCCAACCGTAACCGGAGAGGAGCGATTAAATGAGTGATGTTACATGCCCCTACTGCGCAGCAGAACAAGAAATTAACCATGATGATGGCTATGGATATGATGAGAGTAGTGATCACGAGCAGGAGTGCATCGAATGCGGCAAGACATTCAAATTCAAGACCAGCATTAGCTATAACTACGAGGTTTATTGTCAGAATGATGACCATGATATGGAGCCGTTTGGTGATAAATGGCCCAATATGTACGAGTGTTCGAAATGCGACTTTTATGAGAGACGGGTTGTAAGAGGGGGCGCTGCACAGAAATAACGATAACCACCTGACTTCACCGCATCACACGCGATGCTTGTTAGGCCAAGGAGATAAATATGAAAATTGATTTTGCTCTAGCGTTTTATAGAAATATGCGGGGAATGAGCCAGACTCGTTTAGCGAAAGTTTCTGGAGTTACGAGTTCGGCAATTTCAATGCTTGAAGCAAGAGGCAGAAACCCGTCTTTAGAAACTGCCATGAAGCTGGCAAAAGCGCTCGATGTAACTCTTGACCAGCTTGCAGGTATGGCCCCGCCTCAAAGCACTGGAGACTTGAGGAGCGAGAATTTGCAGTTAAAACAAAGACTGAAGAAGATACAGGCTTTGTCTGCCTAACGCCCACCATAACTGGACGGCGGTTTAGAGCCACTTAACAGAACGATTTGAACAGATAAACAAAGCTACAAGACCACGGCAAACGCCGGAGTAGGCGTTCCAAGTTGATGGTTTTGTTAGGCCCACAAGTGTAGAAGTAGAAAGATGTTTTCAGTTAACGAGATATTTTCAGGAGAGGGACGATGAGAGAAGAATGTAAAGGCTGTTTTATGTTTGGAGGTTGCCCAGGAACAGGAAGAGACAAGGCGGGTTGCCTTGGATACGAAACAGAGGAAGCTAGAAAAAGTAAAATGGGCGATTTAAGGATAGAAGGCAGAGTCGAGCTATTGCGAGAACTGGCAGAAGAGTTATCAGTTGAAGCGGATGGGTTTTATGCAGAAGCAGCAGTCTTGCAAGGCAAGGGCGAAGCGATACATTCCGTCTCTGTAAAACTGCGAATTAAAGCAAATGATATTGAACAAGAGCGTTCAGCCTAACGCCCCACATAAGCGGCTCGCGTAGCGAGTCCGAATGAATGTAGAGAGTGCTTTGATGTGATTGTTAGGCCAAGATTGATAATTGGAGTATTGAAAATGGATGTATTAGTAAAAGCAGAAAATGAAACAAGCATTATGGATGTAAATATTGGTCACACCTTCCAATATGAAGAACGTTTTTACCTAAAGCTCAGTAAGGCTGATAACGGCAAAGTTGAAGTGTTTGACTTCTCTGACAATAGGAAAGGTAATTTACCAGCCGCCCACATGTGCTTTAACCGAAAAGCGCAACTTGTCATTTATAAAGAGATGGGGCGGTAATCAGCCTAACAGTGGACTATACGGAAACTACACCGATGCACAACAGTATTGAAATAGCAAAAGCCGCAAAGAAGTATGTTTTTGCAAAACAGAACCGGGTCGAAAAAAGCACCAATATATATTGGAACGATTCAAAAGTTGCGAAGG
>JABIFG010000067.1 GCA_018650795.1 Fidelibacterota bacterium | reverse complement strand
TTCTTGGATTGAGTTTTTAAGAGATCTTCCAGAATTTGCAGTAAAACTGAGGCATTCTCAGGACCTGGCATAAGATTGCTCACGCGAAAATAAATATTATAGTTACGTGGATTTTTATACAAAATTTCAAGATAGAGATCAACAGCCTCTTCAGTTCTTCCCAGACGGGCGAGTGAGGATGCGCGTTGCTCCAATTGATGATCCCTTGTCTTAGTTCGATTTGGAAGCAGTTGTGCTTTCGCCCTATCCAATCCCAGGTGAGGAACCAACATAAGAACCAACAAAAATTTGAGGATTACTCTATTCATTGATTTCGCTCTCCAAGCGATTGAAATACTCGCGAATCAAGGCCTGTTCTTCCCTGTTATAATCCTGTTTTAGACTAAATATTAATTCCTCATAGAGCTGATTTCGAGTTTCACCACGATCCTCAGGAAGTACATCACTACCTGTCCAGAATGGGTTTGCCCCAGCTGTTTCTGACTTCCTCTTTTTGCTGAAATCCTTCTTTGTTGCAGATCGCTGAGCATCCAAAAGTCGGCTCAATATCCGTTCCTGTTGTTCGTGAATTTTTTGTGAGGGTCGTCTCCCCTGTAGCTTCTTGGCAACCTCTTCCATTTCATCACCAATTTTACCCAGATCTCCAAGCATGCGTGAGTCTGAACCCATCCCATTTTCAATCTGTTTGAGTGCCTCACGCAGCTGCATTTGTTGGCGAGCTAGCTGCTGCATCATGGAGGGACTTCCGGCACCCATCTGCATCATAGTTTGCTGGTTTAAGCCCTGTTGCTGCCCTGCCATTTGCTGCAATTGCTGCATATACTCACTAAAACCACTGGATTCTCCAGATTGCTGGAGCGCTTCCATTGAGTTAGCCAATTGTCTGGCCATGCGATTCAAATATTCTCGCGCTGCTGTCTGTGATTGGGATGATTGTCGAGGATTCCTCGCTTCTAATCCTTTAATGGCTTCCTGCATATGGGCTTGTATTGCTCCCATTGATCGCCCCATAGCGGGTGAAACCGCAAAAGTTTTATTACCCAACTCCTGAATTTCTGCAGCCAATTGCTGTAGACCCTGCATCAAACCCATCTGGGAATCTGCATAGTCCCTGAGCAGCGAACTCTGGCTTGAGGTTCTAGCGGTAGGTCCCTCCAAATCTTCCTGAGCCTGGGAAAGTCTTAACGTTTTTAGCAGGACAGAACGAAATTCAGACATTACCTCTTCCATCATTTGTTGCTGCAAACCCGCTTGCATCTCACTTGATTGTGCTGCCATTTTTTTGAGTGATTTCTCGGCCTGTTCTGACGGAGGTGTGGCCTTGGATATTTGGCCGGACTGCATGAGTGAAGCAGCTTCTTCCAGATTCTGACTGATTTGTTCCTGTTCCATTTGTGCCTGTAATTCCTGAACAGCTTCAGACGAAAGGTCTTCGGATTGATTCAGAAGATCTTCCAGGGACTCAGCCAATTCCTGGGTTTTATCAAAATCATTAGATATTTTCTCTTCCTGCATGGCTGCATCAGCTGTGTCACCCTCTTCAATATCGGAGTTTAATGTTTCCTGTCTTTCAGCAAGATCATTCAAGCGAGTGGCCAGCTCATCAATTTTTTGTTCAATCTCCACTTGTTTAAAGATTTCCAGGGTGCGCTCCACACTTTTCTGGAAGTCTTCCATGGCGGATTGGAAATCCTCAAGAGCAGCCTCCATCTCTCGTGGATTATCATTCTCCATGGCTTCCTGCAGACGTTCCATAGCTTCTCTGAGCTCCGGAGTAATGAGTTGTTCCATGAGCTGTTGGAGTTCCGCATATTTGTCCAGTGTCTCTTCACTAAAAAGATTTTGCTCCTCAGCTGAAGACATCATCTGGTCCAGTTGTTCGCTGATATTCTCCAATTGTTCTTTGAGGTTCTTAACCTGCTCTATGGCCTCACTGGCCTCCTGTTGTTGTTCCCAGGACAGATTAGGATCCTTTTGCACTTCAAGGGCGAGTTCGCTCACTTTTTCTTTGATTTCTTTGACAACTTCAAGGATATCTTCCTGATCCTGCTTGACCTTTTCGTTGCCTTGGGCGATTTCCTCAAACATTTCATCCAGAGAGGGCAATCTGGCTAACCATTTTTGAGTCGATGCCTTCTGAGAACCATCTACACTATTATTGTCCCAGACATTAAACCAGTATTGTATCGCATCCTCAGGCATCATGCTCACAGTATTCATATCCCAGATATAATTGAATTCCAAAGAACTCAGGTCGGTCCGAGGCAAGTCAATATTCATTTGATAGATTGTAGTGTCTTCCATGAGATAGTCAGGGTGCTGTATCTGGTAATTGAGTTCAAGTCGGGAGAAACCAAAATCATCATCCAGTTTTAAGCGAGTTGGGAGCAACATTTTATCACCGATGATCACATCCTGGCCAGGAACAAGAAGCCTTATAATGGGTGCCACATCTGTGGCCACATATATGGGATAAACCAGAGGATCCAGATTATTGACATGCTCATGATCCACCAGTTCAATCCAGGCTTGATCAGCTTGGTTGAGGGTAAATGAGATATTAAACCGAGGTCCCTTCATTTCAAGGGGGATCGATTTTGCTTTCTCAAAGTGCAGCGTGGCCGAGGCTATTTCTTTGGAAGCCAAGCCCTCAAGCCTGATGCGTGAGCCCTTGTAGCCGCTAATGTCCATAATATTGCGGGTAAATATTTCAGTGGGCAATCGGGTATACGCAGGAGGTCGAATACGGATAGTTAAATCCTGAACGAGAGGACGGTTAATGACCTGAATCTCAAGGGCTGGTGATTCGATCACTTCCCAGGGTTCCCAAGGCCTACTATTGGTCACTCGGGCAACAGCTGTAAAACTATTCAGCAAATGATTCATAGGCACGCTGAAACTTTGATCTACCACATTAAGTGGAAAAACACTGGTATCCTTGCGTGTTCGGACAATCAACTCTACTTTTTCCACAGTACGCCCAGAAATAGAACCAGTCAGCATGAGACTATCACCTGCTAATACCTGATTGGCCGGTGTGCTTAATTGCAGTTCTACGGGCAAAGGATATTCAAATGCAACTTCTGGTTGGCTCAAACGAGCAATGGCAGCATTCGTATCCTGAAAATTGATAATGTACAGCAATAGAAGTCCAGCAACTCCAATACCGGTTCGTTTTAGATAATTGATGATTTTATCCGTTGGGAATAAGAGACCCATTGGAACCTGTTCAATAACCTTAATTCCTGACTGAACTGCAGCCTCATGCAAACTACTGGAGATGCCCTCCGTGGCTTCCTTGTTGCTTAATTGAACTGCATTAAGAATCCGGTCGCCAATTTCAGGGAGTTTTTCACCTATCTGGAGAGCAAGACTTTCAGGTTTTGTACTCTTTATTTGTTGTCTCTTCAATAACCAATATATCCCAAAAACACCTGCTACTGTCAATAGACTAAGTCCACCCAATATGCTCAGGAAAATCGTTTTAAATTCAGGATTGAAATATCGGAAACTTTCCATCCAGACGAAGAGGGTCAGCAAAATAGAAATCAATGTAAATCCAGCAACTCCCATGAAGGCGCCTTTACCACGTGCTTCGCTACGAGCATGTTGAGCCAGCTTTAGGAGCTCTGGACTGGAATAGTCCGCTCGTGTTGATTTGCTTTGCTGCATCATTTATTAGTGTGTAAATGCATAAATTAGAATGTTCGTTCCCATCTCCAGAGCAGCACGGTGCTTTTGCTCCCCATCTTTGTGAACTTCAAGGTCCTCCCAGCCGTCCCCCA
>JABIFG010000007.1 GCA_018650795.1 Fidelibacterota bacterium | reverse complement strand
TAAAATTGAATTAACCGTTTAACCATCCAGATCCGGGATTGGGTTTGTGATCAATAGAAAAGTTGGAGCTTAAGACATGTCATATTTGTTTTCATCAGAATCAGTAACAGAAGGTCATCCAGATAAAATAGCTGACCAGATCTCGGATGCGATTCTTGATGCCATATTAGAAAAAGACCCTCAAGGTCGTGTAGCCTGTGAGACCTTTGTAACCACAGGACTGGTCATGGTAGGTGGTGAGATCACTACGTCAGCCTATGTAGATATCCAGCGTATCGCCCGGGGAACCATCAAACGGATCGGTTATACAGACTCTATGATGGGTTTTGATTATAAGACCTGTGCAGTTTTGGTGAGTATTGATAAACAGTCCGGTGATATCTCTCAGGGTGTGGATGATGACGAGCATGAACAAGGTGCTGGTGATCAAGGTATGATGTTTGGATACGCCACTGATGAGACAGATGCCTTTATGCCCATGCCCATCTATATCGCCCATGAGCTGACTAAAAGACTGGCTGAAGTTCGTAAGAATGGTAAGCTGCCATACCTCCGTCCTGATGGTAAATCTCAAGTCACTGTACAGTACAACTCTGAGACACACCTACCTGAAGCTATAACAGCTGTGGTGATATCTAATCAGCATGAAGACGGTGTGGATGTAAAAGGTGAGATGTATGAAGATGTCTTAGAGCATGTCATCAAGCCTGTCCTACCTGCCGGTTTGGTAGACTATAACACCCTTAAAACCTTTGTGAACCCTACAGGTCGTTTTGTCGTAGGTGGACCCCAGGGAGATGCTGGTCTTACGGGTCGTAAGATTATTGTGGACACCTATGGTGGCTATGCTCCCCATGGTGGTGGTGCCTTCTCTGGAAAGGATCCCAGCAAGGTTGATAGATCTGCTGCCTATATGGCCAGATACATCGCTAAGAATATTGTTGCAGCTAAAGCAGCCCAGCGCTGTACTGTGCAATTGGCCTATGCCATTGGTGTAGCTGACCCTATCTCTATCCTGGTTGACTCACATGGAACCTCTGAGCATAGCAACAGTGAACTGGAAGCCATGGTTCGGGAAGTCTTCCCGCTTAAACCTGCAGCCATTATCAGCCATCTCAAGCTAAAACGTCCTCTCTATCAGAAAACAGCCTCATATGGCCACTTCGGAAGAGATGAGTTCCCTTGGGAAAAGACTAACCTGACTATGGAAGTCAGTAAAGCATTAAAGAAATAGAAAGATATATGGTAACTAAGACGATAGACTACAAAGTAGCAGATATAAGCCAGGCCGCCTATGGCCGTGATGAGATGTTTCTGGCTGAAAAAGAAATGCCAGGCCTCATGGAGCTAAGAAAACGGTATGGAGATACAAAACCACTAGAAGGTGCCCGTATCGCTGGTTGTATCCATATGACCATCCAGACCGCTGTCTTAATCGAGACCCTCACAGCCCTAGGTGCTGAAGTGCGCTGGTCCAGCTGCAACATTTACTCAACCCAGGATCATGCAGCAGCCGCTATTGCTGAAACGGGAGTTCCTGTATTCGCCTGGAAGGGTGAGACAGAAGAGGAATACTGGTGGTGTATTGATCAGACCCTATACTTCGATGGTAAAGGTCCCAACATACTCTTAGATGATGGGGGAGACTTAACTCAAGTCATCCTGGAACAACATCCTGAGATGCATGCAGAGATCAAGGGAGTCTCCGAAGAGACCACTACAGGTGTTCATCGCCTGTATCAGTTGATGGAAGAGGGTGGCTTACCTTTCCCTGCTATCAATGTGAATGACTCTGTTACTAAATCTAAATTTGATAATAAGTACGGCTGTCGCGAATCACTGGCTGATGGTATCAAACGTGGTACCGATATCATGCTGGCTGGTAAAAAGATCGTGGTTGCTGGTTATGGTGATGTAGGTAAGGGCTCTGCCCAGTCCATGGCTGGATATGGTGCTCAAGTATTCGTTACTGAAATCGATCCCATCTGTGCCTTACAGGCCGCTATGGAGGGTTTTTCAGTTGTGACCATGGAAGAGGCTGCCAGCTTTGGTGATATCTTTGTGACCACCACTGGTTGTAAGGACGTGATCCGTGGTGAGCACATGGAGAAGATGAAGGATAATGCTATCCTGGCTAATATTGGTCACTTTGATCATGAGATTGATGTGGCATGGTTAGAGAACCATTCTGGTATTACTGAAACTAATATCAAGCCTCAGGTTGATAAGTTTGAATTCCCTGACGGCAAATCAATCGTACTATTATCACGAGGACGTCTTGTAAATCTTGGTAATGCCACGGGTCACTCATCCTTTGTGATGTCTACATCCTTTACCAATCAGGTTTTGGCTCAGATGGCTTTATATGAAGGTAGT
>JABIFG010000066.1 GCA_018650795.1 Fidelibacterota bacterium | reverse complement strand
CCAAAGGAACGGCTACAGATTTGGCGGGGTAGTTTTCGTGTAGGCATGTCAGTCTCCAGTGAAATTTGGAGAGCATTGAATCAGGTCAGACGGCTTGTGTCCAGCACTTTATACTGGGCTGGAGAATTGGGTAACGATATGTCCTTAGACAAAGAAAGATCACGTATAATCTCGAAAGATTCAGATCACTTTACCCACCCATTGACTCAGAGACTCAGGATGATAACCATTTCCGAAATTACCTTGATGTTTCTGCTGTCATTTTTTGTAACCGTTTCTATATCCTGGCTCATACTCGTCACAGAAGAGATCCATTATGAGTACACCCATGACCTCAACAGCAACAATGTCCATCAACATCACTCCCCGGTACCTCGTATTGGTGGACTGGCAATTCTACTAGGAGCCGTTACTGGGAGCATCTATCTATATATTATTGAAGCGGAACATACCTTACCCATTATATGGATCTGGGTTGCCATTATCCCCGCATTCCTTGGGGGCTTCATTGAGGACTTTACTCAAAACGTCTCCCCCCATATTCGCCTGACCCTTACCTTCCTTTCCGGACTAATCATCTGCTCTCAAGGAGATCTTACCCTCAACAGCATTGGCTGGGGCTGGTTTGATCAAAACATTCTTAGCAATCAGCTTCTATCCATACTGCTCACCGCTTTTATGATTTCCGGGGCATCACAAGCAACCAACATCATTGATGGATTCAATGGTCTACTTTCTGGCTTTTCCATCATTGCCCTAATAGCATTTGCCATAGTCCTCATTCAGGTAGGCGACCATGAGTTACTCGCCTTGACCTTCATCCTGATGGGGACTCTATCTGGTTTTTCCCTGTTCAACTTCCCTTCAGGAAAGATTTTTGCTGGTGATGGAGGCGCCTATCTTATTGGTTTTCTCCTAGCAGCATTATCACTACTTGCGATCAAACGAAACAACGAAATCTCCCCTTGGTTTCCTCTGCTGGTGATGATCTACCCTGTTTTTGAAGTACTATTTTCAATCTACCGCAAGAAATTCATCCACAAAATATCACCCTATACAGCAGATCGCATCCACCTCCATATTCTGGTATACCGTAAGTTCTCACAAACATTGCCGGGCATTCTAGGGAATCACCCAAATCCTACAACTGCAATTTTAATGTGGGGACTTTCAATGGTTGGGGTATTGCCCGCAGTAATCTGGTGGGACCAGTCATCTTGGCTAATCACTTGGATCACAGCCTTTTGCATAATCTACACCTACCTCTACCAACACATAGTGCAGATAAGCCGGCCACGCAGAACACCTAATTGCAGAGAAATATAGTATAAGTTAGATACTCACAAGAAAAAAGCCTTGGTCAGATTAATGACCAAGGCTTTTTTCACCATCACAACTACGCAACAAACAGGTCTACTACATACATTTGTTGACCCATTGGGTTTACTGGCTCTGGGGCAGGCCCTGGCTCTGGGGCAGGCCCTGGCTCTGGGGCAGGCCCTGGCTCTGGGGCAGGCCCTGGATCTGGGGCAGGCCCTGGCTCTGGGGCAGGCCCTGGCTCTGGGGCAGGCCCTGGATCTGGAGTTGGCTCTGGAGTGCCATCATCAACCCAGCCTCCTTCAGGAGGGATAGCGTCACCATCAGTTGCTGGTGGCATATAGTCACCTGCAGGGTGTTCCTCCCCATCTACAATCGGCGCAATTTGCCCCCCATTACCATCATCAACCCAGCCACCATCCCAGCCTCCTTCAGGAGCGATAGCGCCACCATCAGTTTCTGGTGCTGTATCGTCACCTGCAGGGTGTTCCTCCCCATCTACAATCGGCGCAATTTGCCCCCCATTACCATCATCAACCCAGCCTCCTTCAGGAGGTTGCGCAGGAACGAACCCATCAGGGAAGTTAAATTCCGCCTTATCTCCATCCAAATTCAGGTCGCTAAGATATTCACTATCCAGGTTAGTCAGGCGGTCACCAAAATCAAAACCATCGATGCTATCGCCGAGGAACCCCATCCCCCCTGCATCCATCCCCCCTACCGCACTGGCAAAATGCTGATCGTCCATCCCCCCCATACGATCAGAAAGGTCAAAGTCTGCCATACCATCATTCAGATAGGCCATGCCATCCGCACCCATCCCCCCAAGCGCGGTAGCAAAATACTGGTCGTCCATCCCTCCCATCTTATCGGCCATATCAAAACCGGCCATGCTATCGTTCATAAAGGCCATGCCATCCGTACCCATCCCCCCAAGCGCGGTAGCAAAATACTGGTCGTCCATCCCTCCCATCTTATCGGCCATATCAAAACCGGCCATGCTATCGTTCATAAAGGCCATG
>JABIFG010000065.1 GCA_018650795.1 Fidelibacterota bacterium | reverse complement strand
TCAATGCCCTGGTGAATTACGTTGAATAAAGATTCAACGGGGAAATGCATTATTTGGGGAACTTACGGGGAAGGTCCGTCACCGGCATGCTCTAAACCCATACATAGAGCCATAATCAGAGACCAGTCTGATGATTCCGGTACCGAAGGCCGCAGGTTCGACTCCTGCCGGGCGTACTAATCTTCGTACACTTCGTGTGCTACGATTAGCTAACACCAAACAATTAGCTGAAAAAACAATAATCGCATACAATAGGTCAAGATATCATGCAGAAAGTGCAGTGGTTTGTATATGTCATCCACAAAGACAATGGATTGATTTATGTTGACAAGAAACATAGAACAAAGATTAAACTTTCATCATCCAGAAAGATGAAGTGGACCACGGGAAAGTAGAATGAGAAATGATTCAGATATGCATGCTCCCATCAATTATTTCCTTGTTTATGTTTTTATAACCGTAAACTTGAAACCTGAACAAATACAACTAACGTAGATTGAGCGTGGTGAACGTAGCGCCCAAACGAATTTTTTAATTATAGTCTATCTAGGGGGCAGGCAATCTGGAGTCTTTCAGATAATCGATTATTAACCGAATCAATGGTGGATAAAAATGAAAATTAGAAAATTAACTCCAAATTCAAAAATTCGGCTTGGTGTAATACTGATTGTATTGATTGTTCTTCTCCAGGGTGGCTTTGCATTCAGACAAATGAACAAACTCTCACAACTAACGGATGATATGTATAATCATCCCCTGGCGGTTAGTAAGGCTCTATTGGAGATAGAATCACATATTAATGCCATGCACCGAGCCATCAAGGATGTGGCTATCGCTCATACTCCTGAGGCATTGGAAGTTGCCATGTCTGCTCTCGAGGAACATGAAGAGCATATACAGACAGATTTTTTAATTATTTATGATAAATATCTGGGAGACCGAAATCAAATAGATCACGCAATTGCACTCTTAAAGGGGTCTGAACTCATTCGAGATGAAGTCATCGACCTTAACAAGACTGGTTCATATATCGCTGCACTCCAGGTGACTACTGGCAAGGGGGCAGATCACATGAATAAAATTTTTGATGCCATTGATCCCATGATTGATTTTGCTGATAATAAAGCCATGCAATTTCTACGAGAATCTCAGGAGCAGCAGACCACCTCAATGGTATTGCTCATACTTTCAATTATTCTATTTTCAGGCTCGGCATATTTTGTGTTACGCTCGACCATACACACCTTTAAAAATAGTGAACAAAAATATGCAAATTTAATCCACAATATGCGTGAAGGAGTCAGCATTGGAAGTGCAGAAGGAGAGCTATTATACGTCAATCCCAGTTTCGCGGCTATGCTTGGTTATGAGCGCCCGAGTGAATTGATCGGGTCTCAAGCAATTGATTTATATGCTGACCCCAAGGCACGAGCAGCAATATTCGAAAGATTAATGACTGAGGGGTTTATTGATAACATGAAAATTGACCTCATTAAAAAAGATAGCTCATTGGTTCATGTTCTGGTTTCTATCATAGCTAAAAAGGATGAGGAAGGCCATGTCCTGGAGATAGAATCAACTGTCTCTGACATCACAGAGCGTCTTCGTTCAGAAGCAATATTACGCAATCAGCAGGAATTAATAGAGAACACGGCAAGGTTGACAAAAATAGGGGGCTGGGAAGTGAATTTAGAAACGGGGGACTCCAGCTTCACAGATGAAACGTATAGAATTCATGGTTTAACACCTGATGATCCAAAGCCTTCAGTTGAGGAAGGAATGACATTTTACCCGTCTGAAGTGCGGCCCGTCATTCAATCCCTAGTAGACGAGGCTATCGAAGAACACAGACCATATGATATAGAGCTCCCCTTCATCATTGCTGGTGATGAATCTAGATGGGTACGTACCATAGGGGAGGTAGAGATCAAGAATGGTAAGGCTGTTCGGTTGTATGGAGCCATCCAGGATATTACAGAGAACAAGGAAGCTGAAGTAGAAAAGGAGAATGCCTTACTAGAAGCAAAACAAGCCAATGAAGTGAAAGATCAGTTCATTGCCAATATTTCTCATGAGATCCGAACTCCGCTGAACAGTATTCTTGGTTTTTCAGATCTATTTAAGCAGAGATATTCAAATGATATCCAGGTCAAGGACAAGGTCATTTTTGACTATATCACTGACTCAAGCGAAAGGTTGATGCACACTGTGGACTCCATTCTAAACATGTCCATCCTCAAATCCGGTACTGTTTCTATTCATAAAGAGGTTGTAAATTTGAATCAGATGACAGGTTTAATCGTAAATAATTTCAGGGTTGTGGCCAAGAAAAAGAACCTTTCCCTTGATATCGTAGAATCAGAACTACCTGCCAAGGTGTTTGTAGATATAAACTGCATCAATTCAGCGATTGGCAATCTGACCGACAATGCCATCAAGTACACAGAAAAAGGTGGCGTCACTTTCACTTTGGAAGTGATAGAGGAGCAGGTAACACTTTCTATCAGTGATACTGGCATCGGTATATCAGAGGATTACAAACAGCGAGTATTTGAACCCTATACTCAAGAAAGTGAAGGATTTACCAAAGAGTACCAGGGAGTTGGTTTAGGATTAGCAATCACAAAGCAATTTCTTGATCTAAATGATGTGATTTTGGTTCTGGAAACTGAGAAAAATGTCGGCACGACATTTAGACTCACATTCCCAAAATATAAGGATGAAAATCATGGATAAAGAGCAATCCAGAGTACTCATTGTTGAAGACGACATTTCATCTCAGCAATACTATACCATCATTCTTGAAGAACGCTTTGATCTTGAGGTCGTTGCAACCGTAGCAGAAGCAAAAAAGGTGCTCTCAAACAATGAATTTCAGGTGGCTATTGTTGACATTTCACTTCCTGGTGGAGAAAACGGTATAGATTTGATAAAACATGTGTGTGAAAAATATCCTGTGAATCCAAAGTGTATTGTACTTACCGCACACGCTTTCCCACATATACGAGAAGAGGCGTTGGAAGCAGGAGCAGTAGAATATTTCACAAAGCCTATCATGAGCGGCGAATTGATTGCCTCTTTGGAAAAGCATATCAAAGCTTAGCAGGAACATAATATCCTCTTGATGGTAGAGGTGATTTCTCTATCCAAATATTTTTCAACTCTTTTATTCTGGCAAAACACGTTCTATTTTAGATTTGTATGACAAATTATTTGTCCCGCATATTATGACACAATTGAGTAAAGGATGTCACCATGTCAAAGATAATTGCCCATATGATCACATCAGATTTGTTAGAATTGAAATCAGACCAATAATTCTGGAGAATAAGAAATGTACACATTTTCGAGGGTGGGCAACACAGAAACGCTGAGCAGCAAAATTCAAAGTGAGATTGAGGAATCCATTCTCCAAAAGAAATTTGTTCCAGGTGATAAACTGCCAACTGAAAAAGAAATGTGTGAAATGTTTGGTGTGAGTCGGACTGCTTTACGAGAGGCTTTGCAAATGTTGAGTATTCAGGGGTTGATATCTATCCGCAAGGGGAGTGGAATTTATGTAAGTGAATACAATTTGACCAATGTTGTGAAACCTATGAGTCAATATCTGCAAATGAACCTTGATGATGCCCTTATACTAAAAGTTCAAGAGCTAAGAAAAATGTTTGAGCCGCAAATTGCTTGGTTGGCTGCAGCTAATCGTGATGAGATAGATGTTAAGAAATTGGAGGATAATCTTTCCGACTTTATGAAAAATGACAATCAAAATGCAGATCAACAAAGTGAGTTTGATCAAAATTTCCATCTCACAATTTGTGAGGCCGCAAAAAATCCAATCATAGTACTTCAGATGGCACCAATCCTTAGATTGATACCTTCCATCAGGACAATTGTATACAAAAAGGTTGATGCGGCCAAGAGCGAAGCGATTGAGTCCTATGAGCAGCTTCTAAAAGCAATTCGTGATCAGGATGGTGGTGGTGCCAGTGAAGCTATGATCAGGCATTTACATGGGACTGAAGAATATGAGTTAATTTGTTTGAATAAAATAAGTAGCAAAACATGATTGACCAACTTGAACTATGTATCAAAAGGAATTGCATCCGGATGGTATGTTTCGTTCTGACACTTTCAACGGTGGTGGGACAAAACTATCTCAGTCGGGATCAGATCGACAAAGTAGATGATATCAAAGTCCAGATGAGGAGCGTCGCTCAATATCAATTTGAGAATCCCAGTCACCATAGTAGTACCAATCGGGACTACTCGAATGGATGGGTTCCGGCTTCATTCTACATCGGTGTTGTGGCCGCATATAATGCAACTCAAGACGATTTTTACTACGCCAAAGCTTCCACATGGGCCGAGTCAAACAATTATACGCTGGGTCCTAGGTTACGTCATGCCGATGATCACGCCTGTGGATCGGTGTACCTGAGTCTATACACTAAAACCAAGAATAAAAGCCACCTGAAGGCTGTGAAAAGCGTTTATGACCAATTAATAGCCAAACCTTTGCCTGGTAGAGAGGACTGGTGGTGGTGTGATGCTCTATTTATGTCACCTCCCACATTAGCTCAGCTAGGTACAGTGACTGGTAATAAGAAGTATCACAGGTATTTACATCAGATGTATTGGGACACTGCTGAATATCTTTTTGATCGTAATGATGGTTTATTTTTCCGTGATCAGCGCTATTTCTATAGACGCTCCAAGAATGGTGAAAAGGTGTTTTGGTCGAGGGGAAACGGTTGGGTTATCGCAGGCTTACCACGAATAATTGCCAACCTGCCTGAAAAGGATAAACAACGCGAATCATATGTAGAATTATTCAAGACACTGGCCTTTTCATTGAAAGACCTACAGGGCGCTGATGGCTTCTGGCGCTCAAGTCTTCTGGATTCTGAGGAATATCCTAACCCGGAGAGCAGTGGCAGTGGATTTATTGTTTATGCCTTGGCCTGGGGGATTAATCAAGGCTATCTGGAAAAAGATGACTATCAGCCAATTGTTGAAAATGGCTGGTCTGCTCTAAATCGTGCCGTTCATGGAGATGGCAAGATTGGTTGGGTACAGGATATTGGCATGGATCCCAGAGATGTCACCTTTGATGATACCCATGCCTATGGTGGAGGTGCCTTCCTCCTGGCTGGTTCTGAAATGATAAAATTAGTTAAAAATGAGTAAAATTAGTCGCCTAGCCTTAGAGCCTGTAAAATTACATTTTGAATATCTTCGACTGTAAAGGGTTTAGCCAGGGCGAAATCAATGAATTCTGCCAGGTTTGGTTCTTCCTCAAGGAATATCGGCCATCCTGACAACAGCAAAATGGGCATATCTGGTCGTTTTGATTTAATCAATTCTGCAAACTCCCTACCACCCATTTCAGGCATTTCCATATCGGTGATAACTAAATCATAATCATTCTTTGTAAATTCGGCGTATGCCTCAGTTGTGGACGTGTAGGTAGCAACGGTATGCCCTTCATCTGTAAGTAGTTCGGTAAGCATCTCTGTAATGAATTCATTGTCATCCACAGCCAGGATTCTGATAGGAGGGACCTCGATGGCTTGAACTGGTAGTTCCACTGACATGGCTTCAACCCTATCGAAAACGAGGCTGATCTTTGTTCCAACACCGACTTCACTTTCAACCAGAATCTCCCCATCATGCCGTTTGATGGTTCCATAAACCTCACTCAAACCAAGGCCAGTACCAGAACTACCCTTTGTGCTGAAGAAGGGATCAAAAATACGATTACGTACCTCTTCAGTCATGCCGGTTCCTGTATCCTGGACGCTAATAAAAACTTTGCCATTTTGTTCAGAAGTAGAAAGGGTGAGAACGCCACCATCAGGCATGGCATCAACTCCATTAAAAATCAGATTGGTAACGGCATTGATAATTTCAGATTTACTACCTGCTATGTACAATTCAGGTTCAAAATCACTAATAGTTGAAATTATGATGCCTTCTTTTTGTTCTACTTCCATCCATCTGGCTTGAGTCATATAGACTACGTTTTGCATGAGACCAGCTGTTTCCAAATTCTCCTTTTCAGTGACCCGACCACCACTGGCAAAATCAAGCATTCGTCGAATGGTGTCAGACCCCGTTCTGGTTGACCCTTCAAGTATTTCTAACTGCTTTATCAGTGTTGGATCCACAGCTGTTTTTTTAATGGATCGAATCTGACCCATTAGCTCTGCCATGACATTATTAAAGTCGTGTGCTGCCCCTGCCGTTAATTTGCCAATGGACGCTAGTCTTCTGGACTGAGCAGATTCATCTTCAGCGGCACGAATATCACTAATGTTGCGCACACTGATAATGAATCCTTTAAACTGATCATCTTCGTCAACAATTGGATGGGTGCGTTCTTCAAAGAATTCTCCGTAGCGCTCATCAAAATAATTAGAGTTTATCAGGCTCCCTGATTCCAGGGATTCGGGTAAGGGACAGTTGTCGCAGGGAGTATCCTTATCATGAATCACCTTATGACATTTTTGACCGGCAAGCTCATTTCCCTGCCCAATAATGATATTGGCCGATCGATTTGCATCAATGATGCGATAATCTTTATCCGTTAAGGCGATCATATCCGTCAAATGATCCAGGACATCCTGAAAGCTTAGTTTGTTGTCTTGAGGCTCCATTGCCTACCTTATAAATGGTTAAACAGACTGCATGTTAGCAGTCTGATCATTGGATAATTTGACTTTTTAATATTATTAAGCAAGAGATTACCTTGCCGAAGCTGATAGAATACAAGTTGAAGCTGAAACCTGCAGACCCACCCGAAACACGATATCGCGCTTGGGGTAGGTCTGATAACTGCTAACTAATTGCCGTTTCCGCAGGTACAGCTTGGAACGTTACTTCGTTAAGGCAGATAGCTCTCCCTCAACTTCAGTGACTCTATCCAATGCATGCATATCCACGAAACTCGCTTTAGCATCTTTTAGTAGGTCTATAGCTTTTCCAGTTTCTCCCTGATCAACAAAGAGATGGGCTAGCTCGACCTGTGTTTGACCAACATTCAAGGGTTTGTTATGGTCTCGACATATTCTAAGACTGTTTTCCAGGAATGCCTGTGCAGTTCGGTATTTCTTCCGTTTTCCAGAAATCATACCAAGGATCTTGTAGGTTTCACCCATACTGAGGCGGTCACCAAACTGTGAAAATGCCTGAAAAGCAGATGTAGCCAGTGCTGTTCCAGCTGACAGATCATCATTGCGATACAATATTTCAGATTTTTCCAGGTAAGTGAGGCTCTTCATATAGTTGTTTTCTGCAGTAGTAGAAAGATCGATACTCTCGTTAAAGATGTCCAATGCTTTCGTATCCTCGTGCTTGGCCTTGTAGGCAAGCCCGATGTTGTGCAGAATTCTGGCTCTAAGGGAACTATCATCATTTTCACCAAGAAGTTCTAAAGTTTGCTTCAAGTGGTTCAATGAATCGTCATAGGATCCCTTCATATGGTAAATATTGCCAAGGTTCATGTTGATTTTAATCAACACTTTGTTGAGTTGATACTCTGTGGCCAGTGCTTTGGCCTCCTGCATCAGGTTCTCAGCCTTTTCGACCTCACCCTTCTCAACAAGAACAACACTAATTGAAAGCATGATCCTGGCAAGTCGTTGAGGATTCTTGAGCTTTTTATAATAATCCATACAAAGCTCATATTCTGTTAAGCTTGTATTGAAATCTGATAGATAGAAAGAAATATCACCCAGACGCTGGTGGACCTGTACGGCGAAATGATCATCCTTTAATAAATCGCGATGATCCTTCAAAAGTAGAAGTAGTTGTTGAGCCTTATGAAATTGGCCATAGGGGATGGCAATCTTCGCAATTTCGTAGAGCAGCTCAAGATACTGCCTTTCGTCCAGGAACTTGGAGGAATGAAGTTGGATCGTATCAAAGTCGATCTCGCGGAAAACTTCACTCTTACTCCCCAGATTCTCAGGGGTGGTTTTCTTCCAACTCTTCTTTAGGAGCCTTTCACGTTCGCTACGCAGACGAATCAGATAGTCGGCAAAATCTTGCCCACATCTTTCAACTGCCAGCTTGTGAACGGCACTTAAGAATGATTGTAAATTTTTGTCACCCATAATTTATGTCTTCTTTATTTATGTGTGTTTGCATAGTAGTAAATAGTTTGACACGTTTTATGGCTCTCTTAATCATCCTCGTCCAGAGCCCACCCATACTGTGTGAAATGATCAATAGAAAAATTGATAGTTCTATTATCACCATCAACACTATACGCTTCTACAGGGGACCACGTTACACCTTGGTCTTCACTATAGTAGGGCTGTAGGTTAAGCGTTTCCCAGTCGTCGTCTTCTACATCGAGAAAATCCCAACTGAGGGTAATATTCATATCGGCATCATAGTTTCTGCTTGGTAAAAATTCTACACCAGCACCAGACTGTCCACCTCTGTCCATGTTGAGTACACGAACACTTATATCTAATTTATTCTCATCGAAGGCATATTCGGGCACCTCAACTACATTACCAAATGTCTTCCTGCCACCGACAGTTCCACCTTCGTGATTACGTATTTTCTTGGATTCAAATCCTCGAGCTCTTCGAGGCAACGCTCCATCTAGCTCTGCTTCAAGTTCAGCAATAACTTCTGGGTTCCATTTTGCCCAGGTGATCTGATCTAGCGGTATTCCATTCTCCAATGACATTCCACCATCAACCTCTGGTGCTAACGGATTTACAGAGCAGAAATGGAGTACTGAAACCGCGAGGATCAGTACTGTAATCCGCAACCAATTTCCTTGTTTCATGAGACAATTCCTTCCTAAACATTTACCATATAATTAATCGCTAACAAATTCTCCTTATTGTTAACGAGTGTAGCAAATTTCATTTTCCCCATATGCGATAGTGTCAAGACTCCACAATCGCGAATTCTTTCTAATTTCGAAGATGTACTTCTACAAGTGTACTCCGCCGAATCAAAAGTATTTCCACGAGTTTCTTAATGCAAAACTTTAAGCAATAGACACAAGATACTATGATTAGGCTGAGTATAGCAAGCCAATTTTCATGCCAGTCTGATACTTAGAGCTATTGCAGAAGCCAAAAGGGGCAGAAATCAGGGAGATTTATTCTTGGTTTATAAGCCATTGATAAGAGGGGATGCTGTTTACTAGGCTGTAATTTAATGCTTTATGCTGTTCTATCGAGGAATGGTAGAATCCCCGATAAATTATTTATTAAATCTTCTTCATGAGCCTTGACCAGTAACTCTGTTTGGAAACGTGGGATTAATTGACAAGAAATAAAAGGTTTATATGAACCAAATAGGGTGAAAAAAACCGGTTTATATGAACCAGAATCTAGTGAAGTGATAGATTGAGTTTGAGTTCTAGACTCAAAGGGCGCTCTGCGCGATGGATCAATTCGAATTTTGTGGAAACATTGCGGATTACTCTAGCGAGATACCGGAAAGGCATTTCACCTGCAGACGGAAATACCAGACCTGATTCTCCTGATTTTGCACCAGATATCTTCACAATCTGGTTTACATCCGTTTTAATAATATACTGATTCTGCTCTTTGTCATAAATAGTACTAATGAGAATGGGACCCTTGATCTCATATCGCTTCGCATGTTTCAAGAAGGTGTATAGAAAAATCCAGATGACTCCTGGATTAGAGGTGGTATTAATCAATTCAGGGGAAAGGTCCTGTTTGACTTCAAGACCTGTGAATGTGGGAAGTTTTAGGAGCTTTCCCATTACATCAGATATCATGCTGGGAACCTCGAGCAACTGGTTTTCAGCCTTTATCAGGTTCGTACTCATAAGGTCTTGAGAAAATTTTACCAAGTTGTTGATTGACTCGGACACCTGAGTGGCCTTTGCTATAGCCTTTTCGTAGTTTTTATTCTCAAGAGCTTGCTTTAAAAAGGACGCGTTCATTGAAAGTGATGTGAAACGATTGTTCATCTTGTGGGTAAAGCCAAAATCATGTGCTGTAGCTGTATAGGCGAAGACCAACTCCATCAATTCCTCATAAGCCTCAAGGTCAATCTGATCTAGTTCGCTACTTTTATTGATGTCTTGCATAATCCCACTCATTCACAATTCTACTAGGTCAACGCGCTCAATAGTAGTCTGTTAAGAAAGTTTGAATTTTTTCAAACGGTATTTCATCGTCTCTCGGCTAAGACCCAGTAGCGCGGCAGCCTTGGTCTTATTACCTCCAGATCGTTCAAGCGCTTGTTTCAATAAATACTGTTCAAGTTCCTCCAGAGAAATTCCTGCTTCAGGAAGCTGAAAATCCTGATTGAGATCCACATCAATGCTCAAAGAAGCGTTTTCGTTCGGGCTGATTGGTTGAAGGCTAATGTTCTGCGATGAAAGCACATCGCTCTGTTCGAACAATACTGCACGCTCCATGACATTTCGTATCTCCCTGACATTCCCAACCCAGGGATGCCTCGTCAGCATTTTCAGTGCTTCTGGGGAAATACTTCTGATATTTCGGTTAAATTCCTTATTGAATACCTCAAGGAAGTAATTAGCCAGGATCAGGATGTCATCATTACGATCTCGAAGGGCAGGAAGCCGAACAGAAGCAACATTAAGGCGGTAATACAGATCGGCCCTAAACGTTTTTTCCTCCACCAGCTGCATCAGGTCCCGGGATGACGCACTAATGATGCGGGCATCAATTTTAATCTCTTTTGTCCCTCCGACACGCCGAAAAGTTTTCTCTTCCAGGACCTTCAAAAGCTTGGACTGCGAGGCCAGGTTCATATCACCAACCTCATCCAGAAAGAATGTCCCATCATGGGCCAGCTCCAGCAGACCTTTTTTTCTATTCTTTGCATCGGTGAAGGCTCCAGCCTCATGACCGAATAATTCTGATTCCAGGAGGCTTGGTTGAATCGCAGAGCAATTCACCTCAATAAATGGGTTTTTTGCTCGGGGACTCTGATTATGAATTGACCGTGCCACCAGTCCTTTGCCAGTGCCAGTCTCACCGCGTATAAGCACCGTTGTCTTTGAAGATTCAGCGACCTGATAGATAAACTGATAAACTTTTTCCATGGGTTGACTGGTACCCACGATATCACCAAACTGTAAATTACTTTTAACCTGAAGATAATTCAGTTGTTCCCTTTTTTTGCGACGATCAATGGCGTGGTTGACCTGGATCTTCAACTCATCTGGATCAATTGGTTTTCGAATGTAATCCATAGCACCCAGCTTAATGGCCCGAATCGCCGACCGAAGATCTGCTTGACCCGTAATCATGATGACTTCCACGTCTTCAAATTCATTTTTCAACTTCTCGAGATAGGTGAGGCCATCCATACCCGGTAGACCAATATCTAAAAGGATCAGATCCGGATTTTCACGGAGAATGTATGGGTGGGCATCTTCAGCTGAGTTGAAGGTGGATACTTCATAGTCGTCCGATTCAAAGAGTTCCCTGAGAACCTCTCTGATCTCGGCGTCATCGTCAATAATATGGATGGAGACCATGCGCCAAACTTTGACTTAATCATCTATAATGCAAGCAAAAATTAAGTTTGGCACGTGATTTGAAGATTAGCCACTTCCTAGAGATAAGATTAAGTCCTTTCAAAGCTCCGCAAATAAGAGTAATTATGAAACCGTTTAGAATGTTGAAATTAGAGCAGAGAGAGTCAGAGTTGCCATTACAGAGTGATCATGCCAAAACGATACTAATTGTTGATGATGAGAAATCCATCAGGGATGTCTTAGTCACATTTTTTGTTGAACAGGGTTATGATGTCCTCACAGCCAGTGATGGTCGCGAGGGGATAGCTATGTTTGAAAGCAATCCAACAGATTTTGTGATTACTGATATCGTCATGCCACGTGTCGAGGGCATTGAAACCATAAGAAAAATTAGAAAACAATCCAAAACTGTGAAAATAATCGCTATGACTGGATATGTTGATTCCTATTTAAAGGAAGCTATGATTCTTGGAGCAGATGATTCAATCAATAAGCCCTTCAATACTGAAGATTTAATGGCGGTGGTTGATCGAGTAACAACCGGCTGAATTTTAAACCTAAATCAATTATTTTAACGGGTGCAAATCCTCCCAGTTAACAAGAATAGATCTGCATTGTTAACTTCCAATTACATATGATCTGGCCAATCAGTTAGCTAGCTATTCATATTGATAATCAATTTTATGAAAATGATAATAAATTAAGCTTTTATCAATTCAAAAGGTCTAATCAAGACCATCATCGTTGTGGCCTGATATTTGTCATACGTAAAGTTAGAATTATAAATCAATAATTGAATCCATGTATTATTGATGCGTACCGACTGATTAATCAGTATCTCAGTCACTAAAGTATTAAATAAAACGAAAAGGGTTAATGCATGCATTTTTCAACATTGGATTATGTTGTTTTTATCAGTTACATCGTCTTCATTGTAGGTTTGGGACTGTATGTTTCCAGGGAGAAAAAGGGTCACAAAAAAAACTCAAGCGACTATTTCCTCGCTAGTAAAGCCTTGCCCTGGTGGGCTATTGGTTTTTCGCTCATTGCGGCCAATATATCCGCAGAACAGTATATCGGGATGTCCGGTTCAGGCTATGTCATTGGCCTGGGTATAGCAACCTACGAATGGACTGCTGCCATCACGCTGATCGTGGTGGCCAAATACTTTTTA
Source organism: Fidelibacterota bacterium (assembly GCA_018650795.1). Lineage (GTDB taxonomy): Bacteria > Fidelibacterota > UBA8477 > UBA8477 > JABMPR01 > JABMPR01. The sequence continues at coordinate 2,226 of JABIFG010000065.1, read as the reverse complement.
CCCATCTTTCTTAAAGAGGGTATCTATACCATGCCTCAATTGCTGGAAATCAGATATGATAGTCGCGTAAGGACTGGTCTTGCTGTATTCTGGCTTCTACTATATGTCTTTGTCAATTTGACATCAGTACTTTATTTGGGAGCCCTAGCATTAAGAACTATCCTCGGCGTACCACTTATTTGGGGTATTGCAGGACTGGCATTGTTCTCTGCTCTATATACTATTTATGGTGGGTTAAAAGCTGTTGTTTGGACAGATGTGGTACAAGTTCTCATTCTTATTATAGGTGGTTTGGTTACTACATATTTCGCTCTCGATCAAGTAAGTGGTGGCCAGGGGGCCTTTGCTGGATTTAGTGATCTCATGGCCAAGGTACCTGAAAAATTTGATATGATTCTGGATAAATCAAATCCAAACTACGCAGAATTGCCTGGACTTGGCGTCTTGTTAGGTGGTATGTGGATGGCGCATTTCTTTTACTGGGGTTGTAACCAGTACATCATTCAGAGGGCTTTAGCTGCCAAATCTATCAAAGAAGCCCAGCGTGGACTCATGTTTGGTGGATATCTCAAGATATTGACCCCTCTCATTGTTGTAATTCCTGGCATAGTTGCCTATGCGTTAAGTGCAGATTTAGCCAAGCCTGATGAGGCCTATCCATGGCTCCTAAGTACTTTTGTACCTACTGGCTTGAAAGGTCTGGCTTTCGCGGCATTGATTGCAGCCATCGTTTCATCTTTGAGCTCAATGGTTAATAGTACAGCTACCATATTCTCAATGGATATTTACAAGCAGATAATTAACAAGGATGCTTCTGAAGAACGTTTAGTGTTTATTGGTCGTGTGACAAGCGCAGTTGCTCTAATTGTTGCAGTCATTATTGCTCCTTCTTTATCAAGCCTGGAGCAAGCTTTCCAATTTATTCAAGAGTTCACTGGATTTATAAGCCCCGGTATCTTTGCCATATTCATTTTTGGTTTATTCTGGAAAAAGGCAACAGCAAATTCAGCAGTGTGGGCAGCCGTATTGACTATTCCTTTATCCCTGGCCATAAAATTCTTTATACCAGCCCTGCCTTTCTTGAATCGCATGGGAGTGGTCTTTTTAATCCTCAGCGCAATCGTTGTGATCATTACTTTGATTGAGAAGAAAGGTGTTTCTGCCAAGGCTATCAAAATTGACAAGGATCTCTTTCATACAGATACAGTTTTCAATGTAGGTGCAATAGGAATCTTTGCAATTTTATCAGTGCTGTACACAATTTGGTGGTAATTCCATAAGTTGAAGCACTAAAGAAATTAGAAATATATTCAAATCCCCTTCCACTATAAAAGGGATCATTGTGGAAGGGGATTGTTGCATCTAATACTGTCCACGAGCATAGTCTTTTCCTGAATATTCTCGGCAAATTTCCATTTTAAAGATATTCATCTATAGGGTAAATCCACCCCAAACACTAGGTTAAGCCTGATTGAGGTGTCTCACCTGATAGGCTAACATGTTTACAGTCGGACCAAAACAGGTCTGCCTGAAAGGATGTAGCCATGAAAACACTCAAATACTTACTTGCTCTTGTTCTCACCTCTGCAACTGTTTCAGCAAAACCTGCAAATCTCGACTACGTAGATGGCAGTGAAAATGAAGATATGTCAATAGAGTTTGTTGATCTTGATGAAGAACCTATACAGGGTCGGTTGATTTCCTCCGACGACACCTATTACTACTTTCATAATCATGGGGACGCTTCCATGCAAATAGTCAGTCGAAGCAATGTTCAATACCTGGAGACCAATATGAATCTAGATTTACACTCTCTCTTAAAAGGAAAAGATCCTGACGCACTTGGCGATGTAATAGAATTGAATGATGGCACACGAATACCCAGTATCATACTTGATGTGAGTGCGGATCAAATTCAATATTTTACCGGGATATCAATGAAACGAGAGACTCTGCCCGCCAGTTCCATCTATATGCTCTACCTGGATGATGCGACTATTAGCATCCCTTTTCCACTGGCCTCGTCAGATATGCCCATCTTGTAGCTCATTTGGAGAACCATCCCGCTTAAGAACTCCCACCCTTATACATACACTTCAACCATCAAAATTCATGGAACGCTTCTTGCTTGGTATTTCATCGAGCTGGATTTAGAAACTATCCCTTAATCCAGCTCTGATTACGAGATGGTGGGTGCAAGCACTTGACATCGTGCCCAGGGCATTT
>JABIFG010000006.1 GCA_018650795.1 Fidelibacterota bacterium | reverse complement strand
CATTATCAGCTACCTCTCATTTTCATCTGAATACCCGATGGTTGGAACCCCATCTTCGCTAATATCTTCTCAGTCCTATCCATAGATATGCCTGACGCGGGCGATAACATAACCTCTTTCACACCTTGTATATTAGCCCAGTTAATATACTTTTTCAAGAGCTTAACACCATACATGCGACCACGGTACTCCGGATAGAGATATAACCAGTAATCCGTGGAGATTAAGTCATCTCCAAAGAAATACGGGGTCACTACCGCCGCCAATGACCCGACAACCTTACCATCGATCTCACACACATAACAGAAGGTGGTGTCAGGGTCATCAATAGACGATCGCATCAAACTCGATACCCTACGAGGGTTGAAGTTAACGTGACTCATACTGCTCTCACTGTGGAACTGCCTGAGCATGAACAGCATATCCGTTTGATCGTCAGGATGGTAGGGTCTAATCATAATCAGATGCTTCTATAAATAAAGGTTGGTTCGTGACACCTTATCCCAAACGGTATCAATCTCTTCTGGCGGGACTATCAGGGCTGTAGTATTCATGGCGCATTTTGATTGTAGTTCAATTGATTATGAACTGCTACCCCCCCCCTCCGCAATCACCTCAGCTTTTTTTATGGCAATTACACATCAATAGCGCCCGACCACTCAGGCAGTAATTTGAGCGCCTCGTAAACCCATGAGTGTATCCCCACCCCTGTTTGAGCTAGAGCAGTTAACTTAAACCTAGTAACACCTTTGGTTGGATCGTTACTTTCTCTTGTGCTCAAATCAACATAGCTCCATATCTCACCAGTCGCTATAGTGAGAGTGGCATCAATTTTCACCTTACCTAGTTTATGGTAAGAAAAAGTACGCCCATCCTGTGCGGGTTTATTTACCTGTAATGCCATTAGAGTGCCTCCGATGGAACTGGCCCAACCATCCCACCCTGTAACCAAGCTACCAGAGCAGAGTATCGGTCGTTAATAACTACGGCTTTAGAACTTCCAGCTGATACAACACATACACCGGCACCACCTGCACCACCTGCAGCTGATCCTACTCCGCCACCACCTCCTCCTGCGCCTACACCTCCCGCACCTCCTGACGCACCTGTCCCGCCTGCTGCCCCACCGCCACCATAAGCAGATCCACCACCCGGATGCGCCGGATTAGCCTGGCACGCCGTACTATAACCCTGGCAATAGGGAGAGTTGAACCCCTGAGCACTGCCCGGACGTCCCGCTGCACCACCGGCAGCAGTGCTTAACACCACCAGTGATGCGTCCTTTAGAACAGAGTCAGCTCCTGCTGCGGCACTTACCCCGCCAAGCCCCAGCGTTATGCTATATATAGCACCTGGAACAACCGATAAAGTAACAGGAACTATCGACCCAGGCGAACCACCAAGACCGCCACTTGCACAAGACTCTACCCCGTCATCAAAACCATCGTCATTACATCCCAAACCTTGCGTCGCCGCAGAACTAAATAAGCCTCCACCGCCTCCACCGCCCACCAAATTAACAGTCAGCGAATCATAGTTACTTACAAACACCCATACCCCACCAATTAACCCAACATCCTTAGAGACAGGATCACCTTCGTTATCGGCTACCTTAAAATAATGAGTGACCCCAGTAGTGGTGAAGGTGACATTATCCCCCAGAATAAATGCAGCATCTAAGACCCCAGCCTCTAGTGATCCACCAAATATACCAGTTGAACCAGTGATATTCCCACGGAAGAAACCATTATTAAAAACAGCGTCACCCGCTTTATCAATGAGCCACCCAGCATCGGAGTCAACAGCATTACTATCACTTTGAATCACATTGGCGATCTTGGCGTTAGTGATATTCGCATCGGCAATCTTTGCAGTATCAATTGCACCATCAATCAAGTGGAAATTGTCAATAACAGCATTGCCGATCATGGCGCTGACTATCGTGGCATTTTTGATCATTGCCGTGTTAATGTACATGACCCCACCCTCAATGATAAAGGGTACATTCACATTCTCACTATCGTCGGGATCAATTACGGCAAAACGATCAGCACGGATAAAGAATTCACTACCACTCACCGTAGTGATAAACGCAGGTTTATAGGGTGTAACCGTTGCAGCGTAACTATCGACAGACCCCTCGGTATGTGTCGTAACCACTAAGCCTGTAATGTCTTCAATCGTAAACTGACTACGGATATAGATAACTGCAGCAGGGTTAGGATCATACTCATGAGGTGTACCTACATACGAGACGTTAATTGTGTCACTTACAGTTAACCCAGTGACATTCTCAAGTGTGAGTGCTAACCCTTGGAACGCACCACCCACTGTGGCGTACTCACGAGTTAAGGTATCGATATTAATCGATGAGTCGGTTGTACCGGTACCAGACGCTAAGCCGAACCCAGCTACATTACCGTTGGTATCAATCTTAACGGTGTACTGCCCTTTGAGGTTACCCACCTCATCGGCATAAACCCCCATCGCGGTTTCAAGCGCTGCCGTCTGACCATCGGATTGCTCAATCTGAATCTGTTTAGCAGACTCTACAATACCTCCAGTAGTCCAAGTCCCCCCTGCAGCTTCACACGTTGTTTTATCACCATAGTCATCATCGCTACAGTAACCCAGTTTGATGGTGTTATTCGTATTAATGGCTGCTGTGATATCCCCAGGGATAGCTGCCGCTAGAGTCTCACGAGCTGTTACCTCAGCACTATCTGCGCTTGCTCGGGTTGTAGCCTCTGTAGTG
>JABIFG010000064.1 GCA_018650795.1 Fidelibacterota bacterium | reverse complement strand
TTCTTTTGATCGCTTTTACTCGTCTCTCTACTTCTGACTTTGGGCTCATTATTGGCTCCTTTTTCGGGTTGTTAGCCGCCCAAAGTATCTCTTATTTATTTAGATCAAATGAACCGAATTGGTCTGACTCCACACAGTAGAACCCCTTTAGGAGTGCAACCATGAAGAAGTTCATGCAATTCAAGAAAACCCAAACCCGATTGTTAACCTGGTTTTTAGTGATTGGCATAGTTCCTCTCCTTATTTCAACCTTTATTATTAGTCAACAGAGAATTGGGGTGATAAAGAGTAACCAATTTCAAAAATTGGTGGGTATTCGAGATTTAAAGGTTCGGGAAATCAATAACTGGCTGGGTGAAAGGATTGGAGATATTAGCACGATTGCTGGCGATTTTGAGATTATTGATTACTCAACGAATGTTTTCCACAGCCCCAAAGCAGCACATACTGCTGACCTCATGGAGGTTTCAGAGCAATTATTCCAAAGATATTTGGAGAATTATAATGATTATAATGAAGTGTTTATTGTTAGTGCTAAAACTGGTAAAATACTTGTATCGACGGACCAAACTGCTATTGGGTCTGATAAAAAGAATGACGTATACTTCACTCAAGCTCTTGAATCAGAGGCTCTATTTATTAAGGATATCTACCGTTCAAGCTCAAGAGGTTATCATCCAGAGATGACCTTCTCAGTACCAATTATGTGTAATCTTCATGATAGCCATCCTGTAGGTGTAGTGGTTGTACGCATTGATCTGGATAGGTCCTTGTACGATTTACTACTGAACCGTACCGGCATGGGGCAAACAGGTGAGACGCTGATCATCAACCAGCAAATGATGGCTTTAAATGAATTACGTCATTACGAAGATGCTCCTCTCAACCTGGAGATTGCCGCTGAGCCTGCTCGCAGAGGAGTCGCGGGATTAACTGGTATCATCGAGGTCGAAGATTATAGACAAGAACCTGTATTGGCTGCCTACTCTCACATTTCAGCCATGGGTTGGGGCTTTGTTGCAAAACAGGACCAGGCAGAGGTCTATGCCTCAATTGATAGACTTTATCGAAGTATAGTTATTATCGCTTTATTAGTAAGTCTGGGGATTATCATTCTCAGTCTATTTTTTGCAAAGTCCACCACCAAACCCATTCTAAATATGGTTGCTGCATCTAAGCGGATGATTGCAGGCGATTTTTCGGTACGCACTCAAGTTGGAACTTCTGATGAAACAGCAGGATTAGGTCTTTCGATCAATAATCTGGCAGCCACCATTGAGTCTCAAAATGAGGTGAGAGGGGGGATTGGGCTAATCTCTGATGCCATAGTCTCTGCAAATAGTTTAGAAGACTTCTCCAAACAGGTGCTTCAAACATATCTTACAATCTCACAAGCACAGTTTGGCGCATTCTACATACGGGATAAACATAGCGATAAGTTTGAACCATTAACCTCATTTGGCTTTGAAACTGAAAAATTACTTGATTTCGATATAGACGCAGAGGAAGGTGAATTTGCTAAGGTTTTTTCAACAAAACAGGTGGTTCGTATAAAAAAAATACCCGAGGATACGATTTTCCTCTTCAAAACGGTCTATGGATCTGCTGTTCCCAGGGAAATTGTCAATATCCCCATTCTTGTCAGAGATGAGGTGTTTGGAATCCTAACTCTGGCTAGTTTAAGATCCTGTTCTGATAACTGCATAGAAATAATCAATCAGTCATTAATCAATTTATGCACGGGATTCTCAAATATTCTAGCCGAAGAAAACACACGGCAGATTGCAAGTGAATTGGTTGATAAAAATCAGGAGCTGGAATCGTTGGCCGAGGAACTTCAATCACAAACTGAGGAATTGCAGGAGCAGAATGTTGAGTTGGATGCTCAACGCCATCAGGTTGAAGAGGCCAACCGATTAAAAAGCGAGTTTCTATCAAACATGAGTCACGAATTGCGTACACCACTCAACTCGATAATGGCTTTATCGAATGTTTTGGTAGATCAATCATCAGATCGATTGTCTGGCGATGAATCTGAATATCTGGAAATTATTGCCCGCAATGGGAGACATCTTTTAAAACTCATTAATGATATATTGGACCTCTCAAAGATTGAAGCTGGTCAGATGGAGATAATGATTACCACATTTTCATTAACGGGACTTATTGATGATATTGTTGAGGGGTTACGACCATTAGCTAATGAAAATGGTAATGACCTCAATATAAATATGATTGAAAACCTTCCAGACATAACCAGTGACCAATCCCTGGTGCACCGAATTATACAGAATCTCATTGGTAATGCAGTCAAGTTTACTGAGAATGGGCTTGTCACACTGACCATTAAGCAGAATTCGGCCGCAATATCAATATCTATCCAGGATACAGGGATTGGTATTTCAAGTGAAGCCCTACCCATGATTTTTGATGAATTCAGACAGGCAGACGGAAGCACGAGTCGTCACTATGGGGGAACCGGTCTGGGTTTGGCCATTGCCCAGAGGTCAGCCCATTTAATAGGCGGTGAGCTCAATGTAAAAAGTCAATTAGGAGAAGGCAGCACATTTACCTTTACACTTCCAAAGTCTACTCCGAAATTACATACTTCAATGCAAATACCTCCCGTTGTTTCTGCTACAAAACGCTCAAAACAACTGGTCTTAGGACGTGATCAAATTCGCTTACTGATAGTAGAGGACCAGGAGCCAGCAATCATTCAGTTGGAATCAATTTTAGAACCAATTGGATATACTCTGGATATAGTCCGGAATGGAAGAATGGCTTTAGACTATCTAGAAAAGACAACACCGGATGGTATCATTCTGGATTTAATGCTACCCGAAGTTGATGGTTTTGATGTGTTGAGAAGCGTTAGAGCTAATCAATCTACCTCCAATGTACCCATTCTTGTGTTGACCTCAAAAAGCCTTACCGCCGATGAGCTTGAGAAGCTTCGCTATAACAATATTCAGCAGCTGATTCAAAAAGGTGATGTGAATAAAAAAGAGTTAATTGATAAAATCGGGAGTATTCTTCAGCTGGACCCAGTAAGTTCAGAGCCAGAAGTACAAAAGGTTGCTGCAGCATCTAAGCGAGAGAAATCAACCCAGAGTCAAACAGAAATGGCTACCATTCTCATCATTGAAAGCAATGCGGATAGTCTGATCGCTTTAAAGGCCGTTTTTGGAGATGACTATGCCCTTTTGGAAGCCATGGATGGTGAAAAAGGCTGGGAGCTTTTCCAGTCTGAAAAACCAGATATTGTCTTATTGGATATCGTGTTACCCAAGCTTGATGGTTATGCTATTGCACGAAAAGCTAAGGCGCATCTTGAGCTGAAAGATATCCCCATCATTGCCATTTCTGCCAAAGCAATGAAGGGCGATAGAGAGAAAATATTAGCAGCAGGGTGTGATGATAGTCTGTCCAAGCCGATTGATATGCAGGAATTAAAAGCAAAAATATCAGAATTGATAAACCATTGATGTATACTATGCTGTTGTTCAGCTTTCAGGAGAAATTTCATGACAAAAATATTAGTAATTGATGATAAAGCTGATAATCTGGTTGTTGTAAAAGCCATCTGCAAAAAACTCCTGCCAGAGGTAGAGGTGATCACAGCCCTCTCTGGGAAGGCGGGTATTAATTTGGCCCGCAAGGAGAGTCCTGATGTCATCTTGTTGGATATCATCATGCCAGAGCTGGACGGCTATGAAGTATGCCGCTTAATAAAAGCAGAACCAGAGTTAAGCATCATCCCTGTCATCCTGGTCACAGCGATTATGACGAATACCAGTGCTCGTGTCAGGGGCCTGGAACAGGGGGCAGATGCCTTTCTTAACAAACCCATAAATGAAGATGAGTTAGTTGCCCAGATCAAAGTCATGTTGCGTATTAAAAAAGCCGAAGATGATTTGCGTCAAGAAAAGGGCGATCTTGAGAGAATTGTTGCGGAAAGAACAGCAACATTGTCGCAGAATGAGCGGAAATTTCGATCACTTTACGACAATTCCCCACTGCCATATCATTCATTGGATAGTGATGGAGTTTTCGTTGACGTGAACTCGACTTGGTTAGAGGTTCTCGGATATCCACGGGAGGAAATTATTGGACACAACTATGCTGATTTTCTCCATCCCGAATTCGTGAGCACTTTTAATAAGAATTTCCCGTCCTTTAAGAAGAGCGGTTTTGTAGTGGATGTCTATTTTAAAATCCGACATCAAGATGGCCATTACGTGGATATAAATTTGAATGGATCTATGGGCTACAATGGAGATGGCTCTGTCAAGCAAAGCTATTGTGTTTTCCAGGATGTCACTGATCGTAAAAGAGCAGAGAATAGATTACTCGAATCTGAATTGAAATTCAAGGCTTTCACCAATCAATCTGTAGACGGTATTAGTGTGGCGGATTTAGACGGAAATTACACTTTTGTGAACCCTGCTTTTTGTGAGATGGTGGGCTGGGGTGAGGCAGAACTTCTAACGATGAATGTTATTGATGTAACTGCAGATAAGCAGGATAAAGGGACCTTCAAAAGGACTAAATCGGTTGATGAGGGTGTACCGGTAACTGTTAATCTCGTTCGAAAAGATAGATCTGAGTTTACGGCTGAAATAACGGGCAAGGTTTTAACGCTAGGTGACACCAAGCGAGTGCATGGGACCATCAGGGACATCACCGAGCGTAATCAAATGGAAATGATACTCCACGAAAAAACTGCCTTGCTTGAAGATGCTGAAAGAATCTCGAATATTGGATCTTATAACCTTGATATTGTAAAGGGTATCTGGACTAGTTCGAATATCTTGAATATGATCTTTGGAATTACAGTACAATATGAAAGGGATGTGAATGGTTGGTCGGAATTAATCCATTCAGAGGACCGGGAGAGAATGTTGGCATATCTCACTCAAAATGTGCTGGGAAACCATGAGTATTTTGATCGAGAGTACCGCATCATTCGCATAAATGATTTGGAAGTTCGCTGGGTTCATGGAATGGGCGAATTGGTGTTTGATTCTGATGGCATCCCAGTCAACATGGTTGGAACCATTCAGGATATTACCGAACGCAAGCAATCCGAAGAAATGCTAAGAAAAAATGAATCTAACTTAAAGGCAATTATCGAAAATTCGCTGGAAAGTATTTGGTCGATCAATACAAATTATGAAGTTCAATATACCAATGAAATTTTTGCCAATTCTTTTATGGCTGCTTTTGGCGTAAAACTATTTAGAGGCGTCAACTTACTGCAATCGCTACCGGATAGCATTAGACCGCAATGGAAAGAGCGCTATGACAGGGCTTTTAAGAACGAACATTTTGTTTTTGAAGATGCAATAGATCTTGGTCATATTCAAATCTACATCGAAGTCGCTGTTACCCCGATTCTGCTTGATGATGAGGTTATCGGAGCATCTTTTTTTGGGCGGGATATCACCGAGAGCAGGCAGGCCGAAAAAACATTGATGGAAAGTGAAGATCGTTACCGGAAAGTGGTTCAGGATCAGACTGAATTCATCATTCGCTATTTACCGGATGGGACTCGCACGTTTGTAAATAACAGCTATTGTGCAGCCTTCAATCTTAGCCAGAAAGAAGCGTTGGAGAAAAATCTTTTTGACGGAATTTCAGCTGAGGATGGGCTGAGAATAAAAGCAAAAATAGCTGCAATAAATCCGACAAATCAAGTCATGGTCGACGAACACAATTTCATTCAAAAAGATGGTCATGAGGTTTGGCACCACTGGTCAGATCGCGGAATATTTGATAAAAAGGGAGTATTAAAGGAAATTCAGGCCATCGGTCAGAATATCACAGAGCGCAAGCTATCAGAACAGGCCCTCTTTGAAAGCGAAGCATTTAATAAATCTATCACGCTCACTGCCCCCGATGCCATCATTTCAATTAATGATTCCGGTCTAGTACAGAGCTGGAATACAGCGGCCGAAAGACTATTTGGATATAGTGAGGTTGAGATGCAGGGCAAGACCCTGGATCATATTGTAGCACCCCAACATGTTGCTGATCATACAGCTGGGCTTAAGCGTTTGCAAGGTGGCGGCAAAGCAAAATTATTGGGGGAGACCACTGAAATAACTGCCCTGCGCAAGGGGGGAGAAGAATTTCCCATCGAGTTGGGGCTTTCGAGCTGGACCACTGATGAGAATAAATTTTTTACTGGCATCATCCGCGATATTTCTGAGCGGAAAAGGATTGAGGCGGAGCTGAAGGAAGCGCTGCTGATAGCCGAACAGGCCAATGATGTCAAGGATCAGTTTGTGGCCAATGTTTCACATGAAATTCGGACCCCCCTCAATAGCATTCTTGGTTTTTCTGATTTATTCAAACTAAGGTACTCTGAATTGCTAAAAGAAAAGGATCAGGTAATTTTCGATTATATCGGTGAATCGAGCGCAAGATTGATGCATACAGTTGATTCAATTCTAAATATCTCGATGCTGAGGGCAGGAACAATTAGCATCCACAAAGAGATAATAAATCTGAATGAGCTCATCGTCATTACCGCAAATAATTTCAAGCTATCAGCTGAGAAAAAGAATCTATCCATCAAGTTCAGCAACCCTGACAGTCCAGTGAAAATACTCGCAGATAAGAACTGTGTAAGTTCAGCTCTAATCAATTTGACAGATAATGCAATCAAGTATACCAATGAAGGTAGCATTGAGCTAAAACTAGAGCTGATCAAGGGTCAGGCAAAACTCTCAATTATTGATACAGGGATAAGTATTTCTGAAGCATATAGACAGCGAATTTTTGAACCCTATACACAGGAAAGTGAGGGGTTTACAAAACAATACCAGGGTGTTGGTCTGGGGCTTGCCCTTACAAAACGATATCTTGATTTAAATGATGTGAAGCTCGAGCTCGTGAGCGAAAAAAATGTTGGCAGTACTTTTACGCTTACATTCCCAAAATATAAGGATAAGAAAAATGGAAAATGATAAAGCCAAAATATTGGTTGTTGAAGATGACCTTTCCTCTCAACAGTACTATACAATCATTCTTGAAGATAGTTATGACCTCAAAATAGTTTCAACTGTTATCGAAGCAAAAAAGGCTTTAGGAGAAGTTGATTTTCACATGGCTATTATTGATATTTCGCTACCAGGTGAAGAAAATGGTATTGATTTGATCAAATTCATGGAAAAAGAATATCCGAAAAAACCGAGATGCATCGCATTAACTGCTCACGCCTTTCCGCATACCAGGGTTGAAGCGTTGGAGGTTGGTGCTGTTGAGTTTTTCACAAAGCCAATCATGAGTGGTGTATTGATTGATTCTCTAGAGAAGCACATCAAGTCATTGTCAGACGAGTAAAAAGATTCACAAACTCATGTTAATTGACTGTAGTTCTTATGAAAAATAAATATTCGAGAGATGAAAAAAATAGAGTCATGATTGCACTATTTGCAGTAGTACTTGGGCTTTCAGCATCCATTGGGAGTCTGTTACTGGGAGTGAGTGTGCTTGAAGTGACGTCATATAAAATTGAAAATCAAATCGCCAAGTTTTACCAAGCAAAGGCCACCTCGTTAGCTTCAATATCCTCAGTGAACCATTCCTTTTCAGATTCAACCTTGCTCGCCGAGATGAATCGATCATGGCAGACAAGCCCTGATCTCCCAAAAGATGAATATATCTGTGTAATCGATGATTCATCATTGCTGCTCTATCATAGTGGTCAACCTCACACAGTGGGTAATAATATCAGCGAAAATCAGCTGGTTGACTCAGAGCAGCATATGACATCCACCCTGGGCACCCTCGTTCAATCGCCGAAGGATTATGTTGGTCATTATGTTTCCAGCGCGGGAGAGCTTCAGATAGCTGCCTTCTCCCCGATTCCAGGAAAAAATTGGATGATTGGAGTTCATCGTTCCAAAAGTGTCGTGGATTATGAAATTGATGACTCATTGAGACCTCAATATTGGGGGATTTTGATCATCAGCCTGGGAATCATTCCTCTGGCGCTATTGCTCCTGTACTATTCGATGCATCGTGGAAGTAAGCATACCAGGGTAATTGTGAAAGAACTAGCGAGGGAACGGATTCTCCTCCAGGGATTAATAGATAACACCCCCGACCATATCTATTTCAAGGATCGTGACAGCCGCTTTATCAAAATAAACAATTCCCAGGCAAAATTCTTGAATCTGAGGCATCCAGAGGAAGCCATTGGAAAAACGGAATTTGATTTTTTCCCAAAAGAACATGCACAGGTGGCATTTGAAGATGAGCAAAGAATGCTTAAAACTGGCAAACCCCTGATTGGCAGTGAGGAACATCACGTAATTGACAATAAAGATCAGTGGATTTCGTCTACAAAGTGGCCCCTGCAGGATACCAGCGGCGAGGTGTTCGGTACTGTTGGAATTTCGAGAGATATTACTGAGATATCAAAGACCCGGATAGAATTTGAACAGCAGACAAAGTTTCTCGAAGATGTCATTTCTTCCCTGCAACACCCCTTCCTGGTTATTGATGCCAATGATTATTCCATATTACTGGCCAATCCTACTGCTCGTAACTCCAAATTCGGTTCAGCATCAAGTTGTTATGCACTGAGTCATGGTTTTGATATGCCTTGTGATTCTGAAGAGCATCCCTGTCCGCTCGTCATAACCAAGGATACAAAGCAACCAGCTGTTGTGGAGCACATTCATCTCGGCCCAAATGGACACCCCACTCCTTATGAAGTCCATAGTTTTCCTATATTTGATGAAGATGGAGAAGTCGCCCAGGTTATTGAATATTCGCTTGATATAAGCGAGCGTAAAAGCGTTGAAAAGAAATTAAGAAGAGAATATCAATTGCAAGCAGTGCTTTACCAGATAGCAAGTGCCGAACAATTCTCGAAGACACTTGAAGACCTGTGTCAAAGCATTCATTCCTTTTTGAGCGAAGTACTGGACACAAAAAATTTCTATATCGCCATACTCGATTCAGAGCTCAAAAAATTGTCATTTCCACTCTTTATTGATGAGTATGATGATCATCCTGGTACCGTAGATTTTGGTAGGGGGATGACTGAATACATGTTGAACAGTAAAAAATCATTGTTAGCTCACAACGATGATATGGTGAGAATGGACGAGAATGGAGAAATAGCTTTAGAAGGGACACCAGCCAAAATTTGGCTTGGTACACCCATGAGAATAGGTGACCATTGCGTAGGAGCTATTGTTGTTCAGAGCTATGATGATGAAAATCATTTTGATGAGGGTCATGTCAACTTGCTTGAATTTGTCTCATCTCAGATAGCGACTTCCGTTATTGCGAAACAGGCTGAGGATAAATTGGCTGTCTCAGAGCGATTAAAGGAATTACTACTCGATATCCTTACCCATGATCTTAGAAATCCCATAGGGAGTATTTATAATTTCTCCGAGTTAGCCCGCGATCAATTTCCTGACGATACGTTAATTGAACACATTCATATCGGGAGCACAAGGCTTCTCAAGGTCCTGGATAACACTACCTTGTTAAGTCAGACAGTCTTTGGTGAAACCATTCCACTAGAAATTTTAAATTTGTATGATATGCTATACGAGACGATTGATGAGTTCTCAACACAGATCAAAGAAACAGAAATGACTCTAGAACTAAATTGTTCAACAGACATTCAAATTAAAGCAAATCCAATTTTAGGTGAAATATTCAAGAATTACATTAGCAATGCGATCAAATACGCCAGTGTGGGAAAAAGAATAATAGTTCAAGCATGGGAAGAAGATGGCGTACAGATTAGTGTGGATGATTTTGGCGACACCATCCCAGAGCAGGAGAGGAGTCTCGTCTTTGAACGAAATATCCAACTTGCTAAAGAAAAGAAAGTGGGGCGGGGTTTGGGGCTAGCTATTGTGAAGCGCATTGCTCAAGCACATAATGCACAGGTGTGGGTTGAGCCAAATACTCCCAGGGGCAATCGTTTTTACTTACATATGCCTCAAGAAATTAGTTAGAGCAAATACCATGGAAAGAGGGCTGAATACTTGAAGGGGACAGATTCAATTTATAATGAAAATATACTAGAGAGTTCAATGAAGAACTTCATAGGAAATTCAGGGAAGAGATATTTTCAAGACTCTCTGGTTTCTCAATCTTTTATTGTTATGGCAGTAATGCTTATATCACTTTCTGGGTTAGGACAAGTACTGGCAGCTAATCCAAGCCAAACCCAGATCACCAAAATCGATGAACTCCAAAACGTGCTGGATGAGGTCAAAAACCAATTTAGTGCTGACTCGTTGGCGGTTGAGGGGATGTTCGATTCCTTGATTGTTGTGTCGCAGGGCTACAAGCCACATCTGGCCTACCTGCAATATTATCAGGGGATGTTTTATTTTGATCGCAGTGATCTGGTGCGAGCAAAAAATATGCAGTCCAGCGCATTGAATTTGGCTCGGGAGTCCAATAATGATCAACTCACTGCAAAGATATTAATTCAGTTGGGGACCCTGGAGAGTGCTCAGGGCAATAATGCAACTTCCATAGAAATTTACATGTCTGCCATTGAAGCCGCGACTCGAGCAGGAGATCACCGTACCATGGGGGCTTGCTATTCGTTGCTGGGAAACATCCATAGAATCCTGGGTGAATATAAAGAAGCAATTAGTTATATAACCAAAGCGGAGACACACTATTCCGAAATTGGTTTCAATGAAGGGGCAGCCTGGATTCAGTACTCACTTGCAAATATCTATAAAGATTTAGAGTTGCACGAGGAAGCGTTGGATTATTTGTATAAGAGTCTGGATACATATGAAAAGGAAGTCAAGGATAGCCTGGGAGTAGCCATCTGCCTAGATCAGATTGGGGATATATATTTCGATCAAAAGCTATTTGAAGAAGCGCGCCAATTTGTTCTAAGATCAAATAGGATCCATTCCAAGGCTAATGACTCACATGGAATGGCTATTACACTAAAAAATTTGGGCAAAATCGAATATGAACTATCGAATTTTGATAAAGCCATCGAATTTCTTGAGCAGTCACGTATGCTCAAACAAGGCAGCAAACATGTGTTAGTGTTAAGTCAAATTTATGAATACATGGGTCGTGCTCTTTTTGATTTGGGGCGACACCAGGCCGGAATTGATACAGCAAAAACAGGCTTGAAGCTGGCGACTGACAACCAGCAACGTCGTATGGAAAACCGATTGTATGGGGTGTTGGCAGCCATGTATCGTGAGCAGGGAGATCTTGAAATTGCGTATCATTACTTATCGCTTCAGACTTCTTTAACTCAATTGCTTGCAGATCGACTGGCTTCAGTGAAAATCACAGGTATGAGAAATTTTCATGAAAGAGAGGGGCGCCTCCGAGAACTAAATACGCTTCATTTTGAAAATCAGCTGATCAAGCTGAAGTTAGATAAACAGAAAACAACCCAGATACTACTAGCCTTGGTGATGATTTCCTTTATCGGTTTTTCAATTGTTCTGATTTTTATGTTTCTCTCAAAAAGGAAAACACTGTTATTGGTCAATGCACAGCGCAAGGAACTTGAAGATCTGGTGGCAACCAAGAATAAATTCTTCTCGATTATTTCGCACGATCTTAGAGGTCCTCTCGGAAGCACCTTGCAGTTAATGTCAACGGTGATAGAATTTTTCCCAAAGTTATCAAAGGATAGAATCTTAGAGCTTCTAAAATCAATGAATGACACGAGTAAAAAAACTTTCACACTCCTGGAGAATTTGCTGGTTTGGTC
Organism: Fidelibacterota bacterium; assembly: GCA_018650795.1. Lineage (GTDB taxonomy): Bacteria > Fidelibacterota > UBA8477 > UBA8477 > JABMPR01 > JABMPR01. The sequence goes on along the minus strand of JABIFG010000064.1, from coordinate 2,040 downwards.
ACGTTTTCAGACTGGAGCAATGCAGGTGAATTTGCTCAAAATTAATTTAGGGGAGTTCATAGAGAATGAACTTTCAATGCAAGCGGAAAAAGCAAAAGATAAAGGCATCCAATTAAAAAGTTTACCTGTGGATGATTTGTTTGTTAATGCAGATCCTGATATGCTGGGTACGATCCTAAGAAACTTGATATCAAATGCGATTAAATTTACTCCTGCAGGGGGTGAGATTAAACTTTTTGTATCCTTAGCTGAGTCAGATGTACTCGTGAGAGTTGAAGATACAGGAATTGGAATCCCTGCTGCAGAGCATGAAAATATTTTCCTGTTAGAAAACAAATTTAATCGGAAGGGCACTGATGGGGAAGAAAGTAATGGTCTGGGTCTAATTCTTGTGAGAGATTTTGTTGAGGAAATGGGTGGTACTATTAGTGTGGAGAGCGTAATAAATGAGGGTGCCGCATTTACTTTTTCACTGAAGACTCAATGAAATTTGAGGCGCACCCATACCGTGATCGAAATCAATTGTTTAAAATAAGCTAATGTGAGATCATCAAGATACCCGTGGGGTTATCTTGTGAATTTCTCAGGGTGGATAGTGAAAGCAGGCACGCCAGGCTTTGACCATCCTTTTGTAAAAATTCAATTTCTAATTGACTTCGTCGCCCTCGGGATATGGTGTTTTTAATAAGACTGAGGTCATCTGGATTGATTAAATAGTCCAAAATACTCCTTCCATAGACCTCATCATGGGAATATCCAAGCACCCATTGTGCTGCTCGATTAAACTCCCTGATATTATCAGCACTATTCAAAGTGATAATCATTAAAAAGGAACTGTCTATAATGCTCCTAGCAGCTTCTAAGGCCACAGACAACTCGGATTTTTGTTTTTGCCGATAAGTAGCTGTTTCAATCACCAGATTGAGATCACGATCATTGAAAGGTTTCAGTAGATATCCAAAGGGTTTTGTAATTTTTGCACGTTGAAATACTTCATCGTCTTCCTGAGCGGTCAAATAGACGATGGGGACATCAGTAAAAGCTAAAATCTTATTGGCAGTCTCAATACCATCATCATCGTTGTCCAGTAAAATATCCATCAGGATCAGGTCAGGTTTGAGATCCTTGGCTAATTGAATGGCCATGGCTTCATTTCTGGCGATCCCGACTACTTCATATCCGAGATAATCCAGCTTAAAAGTGATAAATTTTGCCATTTGAGGTTCATCTTCTACTACCAGGACACGAGTAGGAAGATCAACTTCTACAACAAGGGCATTACTAATATCAGACATGAGTAACTTTCAATATATATAATAGCTTTGCTTACAATATAAGACCAGGTATGGACTATCCAATTCACCCTTTCTGTAATCTAAGAATTCCTGTCTTGTATTTAATGAGAGCAGAATGACCCTATCGAAATATGATAGCTTCTTATCCATCTAATCATCTAGGTCATGATGCGCATAATTACTGGAAAACTTCGTTTCGCAAATTCAAGATCACTTCACAAGCATTGATCAGGAATGTTGGTGACTAGGCTTTCTAAGGGAATTTTCTACAGAGGATATATTCTTCAGCGATGGATTCGGGGGTAATTCCTATAGAAATCTAGGGTTAGCCTTACACATTAGATTGACTTGATGTTTAACATCTAAGTGTCAGGGAAATCAACATTAGGAGTCCGGCCATGAAAACTTTAAACATCTTTTTTATCATTTTGATTGCAATGGTAGTCAGCAACTGTGAGAACCCTCGTTATGTAGAAGCAGGTGTGATCTGGACAGATGATTCATATTTTTCAGCTGATGGAGACTGGTATCTGGCAATATCAGATGGTTGCTATTCTAATTGTGAAGGTGCCACACTTGATATTCTCGAACAAATGCCCATTTCAGTTAATCGTAAAACAACCCAGAAATTTGTTCTGGGATCTGGTGCAGAAGGCAACCTGACTGCATTCGTCTATCTCGATATCAATAAAAATGGCATCTATGAAGATGGTTATGACAAATTGACCGGTTATAAATATAATTA
>JABIFG010000063.1 GCA_018650795.1 Fidelibacterota bacterium | reverse complement strand
GCCACTGCAGCCTTCAAAGCTGTTATGCCGGTGGAGAGCCGGCGGATAGGTTCGACTCCTATACATTCCCGCTAAACAATTCAGAAAAGAGTGGCATTTACCCGTCTTATTCATGAATAACCGTCCCATATATCCTCAGAACTTAAGAAAATCCATCAGGCTCATGCTTTTACTGCTTCTAACGCTTTTATTGAGCGCGTGTAGTCAAGGGTTGCGGCTAAAAAATCTGGTAAATTATCCCCTGAGTCTGTCCAGCCTGGATGCTCTGGATACCCTGAAAATATCTCCCGAATTTGTTAAGTATGCAGGTACAGAAGTGGTCACGTTTCGAAATTTTAACAGGGATATTCATATTCAGGGTCGACCTGAGATTCGACCCATGTGGATGGGTGATGTCAGGGGCTGTCTTCAGGTAGATCAGGATGCAAAAGTATATATAGCAGATTTCAATTTCCAGATGACACATGCAGACACGGCTCTGATTAGAGTTAGTTCGGGACATCTTATTCTTGAAAATTGCGATTTCATATCAAGCGATTTCTGGGCGATAGAGGTTGATTCAGGAGCTTTTTTAGAATTGCGGAATGTAAAATTTTCTGCTTTAGGTGCGGGAGCCATTAAGCTAAATGGTGGTATAGTCAAAATGATGGATACTCACTTTGATCATATCAGTAAAACAGCTGTGTATGCCAGCAGTGGTGACCTGCTGGAAATTCATAATTCAACTTTTCGAAATACAATGGGATCAGCACTGGAAATAAATTCAGTGAATGAAGTATGGTTGGATTCGGTTCTGATTATTGATTCTTTTCAGGATGGAATGACCATCAACGATTGTGATTATGTACTCATTAATCAGGTTGAGTCCAGGGAAAATGGTCGACACGGGTTGAACTTGAACGATGCTAGTATTTGTGGCATTCTGAATTTCTCAGCGTTGGGGAATCTAGTAGATGGCATCCAAATGGATGATGTAGACACACTTCGCATGGTCAATTCTGAATTTATCGGGAATGGTCAAAGTGGAGGGGTAATTACCAATACTCAACGTAGTCGGATAGCTGGTATAAGAGTGGGTCATAATGAAGGGGACGGGCTGCAGTTTACTCGAGGACAAGAGTTATGGATCAACCGATCATCTTTCCAGGCAAATCTACTTGCTGGGCTTAGCATAGATTCGTTGAAATCCATTGAGCTAGGACAACTAAGCTTGGTCAACAATGGTCATGGAGTGCTGGTGACACATTTTGACAGTTTGGCTATACATAATGGCCTGATGAGTTCGAATCGCAACAATGCTGCTGAACTAAAAAATGGTGATTATGTTTCAATTTCGAAGAATTTAATTAAAGGGAACAGATTGGGTCTGGTGATAAGTGACTTACTATTTACCAACCTGGATTCAAACCGAGTTGAATCCAATAAGCTTGGAAACGATATTCGCTCCATTTCAAACTTGAGTATGAATGACAATGTGTGGGTGTCGAATGAATCTGGAGCCTATTTCTCTGAAATCGCCTCAATGTCCAGCGATCAGGATCAATGGCTTTCCAATCTTGATACCGGATTAGAAGTATTTTCTGTAAAAGAATTGCTAATCTCAGACGCCAGAATTCATAATAACAGAAATGGTGCTCGCCTGAATGAAGTATCAGCTCGAATGGAGTCTGTTTCCATCGATTCAAGCAGGGATGCAGGCTTGAAATTGATGAATGGCAGTTTAGTGATACATAAGCTGAGAGCCCAGCATAACGGTACTGCCATCGAGCTTGGTGAGGGAACTCAGGCAAAAGTTACACAAAGCCACTTTGGCAGCAATGAGCTTACTATTAATGCAGAAGCCTCTGTTTCGCTAACCCTGTCATTCTCAAAGATGACTGATTCTCGAAAGGGAATCCGCCTGGGGAACTATGCTGAAGCAAGTATACTCTCAAATCAATTTGATCTGATAGACGGTTATTGTGTGGAATTATCCGGGCCACATATCCATTCACTCATGCTGAGGCAAAACGTCATATCTCAAACTGGTGGAATCTTGAACTCACAATCTGTCTCGGGGGACATTCGAGTTAGAAGTAATACTTTTGCCAGGAATATGGGTGGTATTAGGGCTTCGAAGCGTACGATGAGTCGTTTAGACCATAATATATTTTACCGCACTGATATGATTGATCCTCAAATTATGAGAGATGAAAACCTTTACAGATGGAATTGCATATTTCCACAGATAGCAGCGCAACCATCTGATTCAACTGAAGCTCTAAATATTAATATTGACCCTGATTTTGGAGCAAACTATTATTTAAATCCAAACTCACCCTGTCTGAGTGGGGGAGACAATGGATTCCTCATAGGTGCTCTTGGAGGAGTTCCAGAAGCACGTCCCAGCCTGCAGCCATAAAATGTGGGAACGTGTGGGCCGCATGATTGTATAAATTCCCATTACTGGAGAAAACTCACCAGTTTAAAACCGATTTATTTATAGGTAGCACAAAAAATATATGCAAATCACTCTGAAACTATTATTCCTACTCATTTCAAGCCTCGCTACCTTTGCTCAGGTCGGAACATGGGATAAAATTCCCACCCTTACAGAAATCAGAACAATCCTGCCGCTCGAGAATGAGGTCATCATGGCCAGTGACGGTGGTCTCCTCGTGTTCAATAAGGCTACGGGACTGTTTAGTTATGGAATCCAGGATGAAGTAACTGAAAACCTGGACCTTAATATCACTTATATCGATTCAGATAATCTTCTGTGGATAGGTTCCCGAAGCCCGGGACCCATTGTCGAGGTGATGGATTTAAATACGCATAATTTTCTGAATGTTGAATCTGTTGATCTGGATGCTACCAACAGCTTTATTCAAGTAGGTGATTCCGTTTACACAACTTATCAGGATGGCTTAGAAGGTGGACTCCTACTGTATCGAAAAGGTCAGTCGTCAATTGAATATCTTGACATATTTAACAATTTTCCCAATCAGAGCTCAATGAATCTGGATTTTGTGGGTGACGTCGGTCATGTAAATGGCAATCTATATTTCAGAACAAAGCATGAGATTATTTGGATTGAATTGGATGGTAGAAACCTGAAAGATCCGGTGAATTGGAATGTAGCTTCGGTCCCTTCAGGAGATTTTGAGATTAGTAGTATTGTTACCCATTTCAATTCCGTACGTCTTGCAGCTGGCAACACTATATACGAATACGATTTTGATCATTTCACCACATTATTCACGGGGGATGATGAAATCTATGATATGGTAAATGATCCTTTGCAGTCAGATCTAATCATCCTGGCTACGCAGGCAGGACTATCATCCCTGGATGTAGCCGATTCCTCAGATAGTCAGATTTATGGCCTGTCCCACATCCAGAGTATAGAGCTGTATGAAGACGAAATCTGGATTGCAAGCAGTCAAGATTTTCTATCATTGCACAAAGATCAAATTTATGAAAGCCACTCAACTAATAGGCCGAGGGATCATTTTTTTAATCGTATGATGATTGATGCCACCGGGCAAATGGTTGGTGGGGCGAAAAACGGATTCAGCATATACTCTTCCCTGGGATGGCGGACGATAAAGGCTGGAAATTTCAATTCTGGATTTGACCCAGCTACTTATAACTGGAATGAGATGATTGTCGATACACTCAATTATCAGGGAAATGCTGTCGTGGAAGACATGGTATCTGATGATGATGGAAATATCTTTATTTCTTTACAGGGTCGCGGTGTTTTAAAGCTTGATGATGAGCAACCCGGTGAATCACGATATTACAGCGCACTTGATGGCAGCATGGAACCCACCTTTGATAGTGATGTGTATGTATTGCCAGGTCAAATGGCTGTTGATAGTAAGCAGAATGTGTGGGCAACGACAAAATTTGTCCGAGAAGGGGGAGCAGTCATAAGTATTCTGACCCCTGATGACAGTGTTTATCAGATACAGCAATACCAGAGTGGCTTAAATAGTCGTTCAGTCAAATCGATTGCCGTAGATGCGAATGACCTGGTCTGGATTGGATCACAAGTTCGCACTGAACTTCAAGCCTCTGGAGGTATTCACTTACTGGAGCTTGTGGATGACGAGCCCTCAGCTGATATGGAGCTAAATATTTCAACCCTATCAGCGACTGACTCCCCG
>JABIFG010000062.1 GCA_018650795.1 Fidelibacterota bacterium | reverse complement strand
TTCTCTATGGTTTTTGTTGGGATGGCTCCCATAGGAAGTTTAGGAGCTGGAGCTATAGCAGAGTTTTGGGGAGTTGAAAATGCACTACTTGTTTTTGCTGTATTAAGTGGAATGATCTCTATATTTTTTATTAATAGAGTAAAATCTTCTAACGCCTTGTCAGACCATCTTACGGATTGAGCCATTACTTCAGATGCTTTCTAACTTCCTCTATATCTGAGTTATCTGGGAGGTGATTGATACGCTGTTTAACTTTGTACATTGCTACTGCCATACTCTTCTCCTGTTTATCCATATAGAACCCTTTCCAGTCAAGCAAATTCATGGAAAACAGGGGCAGCAAACATAACTTGTTCCAGTGGACTCAATCCTAAATTTTCTTAAATCTTGCGTCATTTTCTAATAGCCGTTTACCATGAATAATAGCAAGGATATTTACTATTTCATCTTCAATTTGATAAATGAGCCGATAACTATAAACGAACCTTTCTCGTATAGATTTATTACCCATCTCCGGCACCACCCTACCAGATTCTGGGAAATGTATAATCGCCTCACCCTTGCTCAAAATTTCTTCCAATACATGTTCCGCATAAAATGGGGAGTCCTTCGCAATAAATTTAGCAATACTAGAAAGATCTTCTAACGCCTCGTCAGACCATCTTACGGGTTGAGCCATTGCTTCAGATGCTCCCTCACTTCCTCCGTTGAATGGTGCTTGCCCTCTTTAATATCTTGCTGACCTTTGCGGATTTTGTCTAGAACATAGAGGTGGTAATATACATCTTCAATACCTGAATCATCTGGAAGATGATCTACAAGCTGTTTAACTTCGTGCATTGCTGTTGCCATACTTTTCTCCTGTTTATATCTCTTGCTGTAAATTACATGATTTACTGATTAACATCGATTTTTTCCACTAACTCTATACGCTGAAAGGCCAGTTTTCTTTGGTTATGCCATCTATCAACAGTACGATCCTTCGCTAATTTGATCAAACGAGAAATTTCATAATGGCGAGGGTCACTATCGTCGATTGCGCCCAACTGATCCTGCCATGATTTGATCAGGGTTTGTTTATCAAAACTACCGTGATGATCTGATGCAGCCTGAATCATCCAGCCGCCAATCCAGCCATAGTGATCAGGCAGATTAGAGATGTTTTCAGGATCCCCCATCAAAAACTTGATCACCTCATTGGTCACAGAGGGATCATCTATATACTGTTGATAGAGGTCGCTGTTTTGCTTCCTTAGAATTAACATCAACGACAGCACGACCGGATCCAGTTTTTTGTTTATTGGAATGCTTCTTAGAATAAGCCTCAGTCGGAGAACGAGTTGATTGATATCTCTCAGCGTATAACCGAACCGCTCAATCAACACAGCAAGAACATCTTTTAGTGAATCAAACTCACCATTGCCTTGATGTCTGGAGTTGAAATAGCCCTCTATATCTTCTTGTTGCAGTCGTGCTTTTAGATATTGTCCCGTTTCTGGGGTGCGCAGTTGATAGTCCAGATCGATAAACCGTTTTAGATACTGATCCCCATCAAAACTGCTGCCATACAGACCCTGTATGCTTTTGCTCAATTGGTCACGGTTGATGGAGAGGACAAAAACCAGCCGTTCAATCTCGAATAGATGTTTGATGCGCTCCAACATTTCGACGGCGTAGGTTGGGCGACAACGATCCAGTTCATCGACAAAGATGATCAAATTTTGCTGCCCCTTTGGTAGAGCGGCCATTGCTTTACCGACTAACTTTTTGAACGGCTTAATTGCTGATTGCTGTTGAGAGAAGCTCTCGACCAGGTTGCCAGCAGTTTTTCCTGTTGCCTCTGCCAATATCTGCTCTGTTATCTTATCTGCATCAACAGCGCCAAAGGTGACTATTTTTGTCACCGCAATGGCTGAGGCTTTGAGTATGGATGGCGCAAGCGTTTTGACCTTCTCCCAACTCTTCTTTACTTCTGATGTTGTCTCATTTCCTTTCAACCACTTGTCAAAAGTGGCGAGCACTGGTAGCAGTGGATCTTCTGCAAAATCACTCTCCCATGCATTGAGATAGAGGCTCGTGTAGCCACACTTGCTTTCCAAGTAGTGTTGCCACAGTTTTATAAAGGTGGTTTTTCCGCCGCCCCATGGGGCATCCAGAGCAAAGACTAACGGTGCTGCTGCGTTGAGGAGTACTGGTGAAAGATTCTCTATCTCATCCTTGCGCTCCAGCAGATCTTCTGGGCAAGGCCAATCTGTCAAAGATAGCTCTCCTATTTTGAGAGGTATGGCTACTGGTTCAGGTTTGGCTTCTGGCTCTGTTGTCATGGTTTGAGCCTATAGGTTGCCTGAGAAGGCTTGTTGGCTTAGGGAATTAAACAGCTCATTGCTACGCTTAACACTAAAAATATCTTTATCAATTATTTTTTTAACATGGTCTACCGTTTGGCTAAACCTCTTCTGTAAATTAGCTGGTGGTAAAAAGATTGGAACACTATTGCAAATACTCTTGTTCATGTACGGAACCGTTGTATTAGATGCCATCTTAACCATATAACCTTTTTTAAAAGAGAGCATATAGGATAGAAAAGAAGGATTAACCTCATCTGAGGGTAAAAAAGCATGTAGTTGCTGATTAATAACCATATCAGTTCCAATAAGAGATACTACTCCAAGATCACCAACACATGTCATTACAACTGACCCTTTAGGTACAATTTTAGCCTTCACCTGCTTAATTTCATCAACTGAAAGCCCAATTGATTTTATTGATTTACTGGTAACACCAAGATGAACTAGGTCGTTAGTCGTAACCCAAGGTATGTTTCCTGAGAATGATTTTGGTTTATCTCTACCTGGGACAATGCAATCGGTTACAGAACCAACCTCAACAACCTTCCACTCTTTTGGATTGGTAACTGGATCACCGAAGAGGTCGAGGAAGATCGCGCGGAGGAGTTTGTCTGCTAACTGGATGGCATATTGGCGTTTGCGGCGTATGCTGTCGGCTTTGTCGAGGATAGTGGCGATGCGTTTTTGTTCTTTTAGGGGAGGAACAGGAACCAAAGTTTCTTTTAGAAATTTGTAGTGCCTACTATAACCAGCTGACTCGATTCTAAGCTGTTTAAGATATTGGAATAAGAATTTTTTATCGAGATTTACATTTGGTTCAAGAATTTTAGCTCCATCAGCACCCAAACAAAAATGTCTATCTATAAACTTAAAAATCCTTGTATGGTCTCCAAAAATAATTGATGGAATTTCAACCCTTGCTTGAAGAGAGATATCATTTGTGTACCCGCCAAATAATAACTTCCCTTGATCAACAACAGGAATATTACCAACCTTCAAATAATCAGTTTTTGGAATTTTAGAACTTTTCGATGTTATATCTTTTACTGCTTCATTAAAAGGCAATACATCCCAGTGAGCTGGAAATCTTTTAAATTCGCTTGATATGCTCACAACATCCCCTCCAACTCATCCATCTCCCGCACGATCTCCTGCTCCAACTGCTTCATCTCAGCCAGAATCTCTCTCGGTGGATCATACGCCTCCTCTTCATAAATCACCTCTCTGTAACGGTTGATGGAGAGATCATACTTGTTACCAACAATCTCCTCGGTCGGCACAGTAAACGCTTTAGCCGTGCGATCACTGAACTGCTCAGTCGATTGATTTGCCATTCTCAACTGATGATAGGTTCGCCACTGGTTGAGACAGTCGGGGAGGTTATTTTTTTCGCTCTCCTCCTTATTGAGTGGTTGTGTCGGAAGCGGCCCAAACTGCTCATCCTCAACTAACGGAGCACGCTTATCATCCAGAGATCGCCCATCGGCAGTGAGGTCATAGAACCAGACTTGATCGGTGGTCCCTCCTTTAGTGAAAACCAGAATGGCCGTTGAGACACCCGCATAAGGTTTGAATACGCCACTGGGGAGACTGATAATCGCCTCTAGCTGATTCTCTTCGATTAGGGTTTTGCGCAGTTTCTGGTGTGCCTTGGAGGCACCAAACAGCACCCCATCGGGAACAATGGTGGCACTTCGTCCGCCCAGTTTGAGCATCCGTAAAATCTGCGCCACAAAGAGCAGTTCGGTCTTTTTGGTTTTGACCTGTTTGAGCAGTTCGGGGTGGATGCTATTCTCATCCAGACTCCCCTTAAACGGCGGGTTGGCGAGCACCACATCAAAGGCGTTCTGCTCCTGTTGCGGGTAGTGCTCTTGGATCGAGCGGTTGAGCGTGTCTTGATAGTGAATATTGGGGGCAGAGACTCCGTGCAGCAGCATATTCATTGCCGAGACTCGTAACATGGTGGTGTCAAAATCGAACCCCCAGAACATCTCTTTGCCGATATGGTTGCGGTATGGCTCTAACTGGTCGCCGCTGTAGTGGATGTTGCCATCCTCATCTTTGAAAATTCCTTCTGGGCTGGAGTGGGTGCGGTTGAGGTACTCCATGGTGCGAGCCAGAAAACCAGCGGTTCCACAGGCGGGATCGCAGATGATTTCGTCGGGCTGCACATCGACCATCGCCACCATCAGATCAATAATGTGGCGCGGGGTACGGAACTGCCCATTGATCCCCGCAGTGGTGAGTTTGGAGAGAAGGTATTCGTAGATGTCACCTTTGATGTCGCTGTCGGTGAGGGGGAGTTTTTCCACCATCTCTACCGCTGCCACCAGTACCGATTCATTTTTGATCTCCATCTCGGCATCTGCCATAAACTCCGCCACATCACTACTGCCGAGGTGGACTTTAGCAAAGCCTGGGTAGACTTTATCTCTTAGGTGGCTACGCATCTCGCTACCCGAGAGGTTTTTGAAGTTTTGCCAACGCAGTAGTTGTCCTGCTGGAGTCTCTGGGTAGAGCCGCTCAAACGGCTTGCCAGTGCGGGCAGACTTTCGCTCTTTGAGCTGCTCCTGCATATCGAGCATTCTGGCAAACATCAGGTAGGAAATCTGCTCAATCACGGTCAGTGGATTGGCGATTCCGCCTGTCCAAAACTTCTCCCAGAGTTTGTCGATATCATTGCGTAGGGTGCCGGTTAGCATTTAGTGAGCCTCATGTTGGGTGGGTTCAGTAACAAGATAGGGGCGCAGTACCTCTACCAGATCATCGACATCTTCCGATTTGAATAGACCACCGACCCCCTCATGATCTATACTGGTGAAAGGTGCTTCGTAGAGCTTTTCAACCGTGATCGTGCCGTGGTTGCTGAGATAGGTTTTTAGCAAATTCATAAACTGTACTTGTCGGTACGCCAGCTCTGGGTGTTTATGGAGAAATTGGGTGAAGTGGTTTTCAACTGCCTCTGAATCCATCCCGATCAACTCACGCAGGGTAGTCTGAAGTTCAAAGGATGAGCGGTGGTAGAACTCGTTAAGTATGTTGATATCCACCCCTGGATTTTCAGTCAGAATAGTGGAGACAAGGCTATCCATCTCGGCTGGCTCTATCGGTTGGTTGTTACGGATTTTTTGTAGTACCAGATTACTCTCTACCATCTTGTCTAAAATGGCTTTGATCCGTTTGCGGTATCTTAAAGTATCACTGATAGAGCCGAGATCAATTGATCTATTTTTTTCTTTAATCTTACTTTTATCTTCTTTAGTTGTGGTTGTCTCAATACTACCTGGCTCACTGCCACGCTCTCGATATTTCATAATGCCGCGCAACTCTGTTCGCACCCACTCTAACCTGATTACGGTTGGGTTGTACCAGAACGCTGCGCTCTGTACCTCTTGAATCACGCTATCTTTCTGCCGTACCGCCTGAATGGTGACAGGTAACTCACTCAACCCCAAGAGCAACACATCTCTCAGGTCTTCAAGACAGCTTGACTGCTCTACAACACAACCTTGCAGATTAGCCATTAACCGATCAAATGATATGGCAGTCGGCTCTCGTAAGACTCGACTTCCCATCAGCGGTGCAACCACTTTTTCCAGGGTGTGAAGGGTGTTTGCCTCCATCCGCTCTAACAGCTTGCTCTGCTGTAGTTCGTGAACGGTACGCAGCTCTTTTTTAACAGTGACACTCTTTTCTGGTAGATCGTTGATGTCAGCACGGATCAGACTGACTCCCAGATCAAAAGCCTCTCTGTTGTTCTTGAGTTGTGATGAGCGTACTAGATTTAAGCGAGCCTCGAAGAGTTGTTCAAGCAGTGACTTGCCGAGAGACTCTTCTGCCTCCTGATACTCCTCTTCAAAATAGGCGAAGTTGCTATAGTGGTCGAAGATGAGAAACTCTTTTTTATCCTCCCCCTCACCAAAGAGATTTTCACAGAGTCGTGTTCCTCTCCCAATCATCTGCCAGAACTTCACCCATGACTTAATCGATCTTGCAAAGACCAGATTAACCACCTCAGGCACATCGATTCCTGTATCCATCATATCAACGGAGATAGCGATACGAAACTGGTTACCGCTCTCTTTGAACTCATCAATCAATGCCTCGGCACGAGTCACCTTATTATGAATTACCTTACAGACGGCGGTTCCATATTGCGGGTAGAGCTTGGTAAAAAGCGCTTCCAGATGTTCCGCGTGCTGTTGGCTCTGGGCAAAGATGATGGTTTTACCAACCAGTGAATGGGTCGCATCTTTAATCCCATTGTTGATCAGATTTTCCAGAATGATGCGGTCAGTATCTTCACTAAATATCTTCTTACCAATCTGACTGCCCTTGATGTGGGTCTGCTTTGCCGCCTCTTCGCCGAGATCCTCTTCCAGTTGTCTCTTCTGCTCTGCTGAGAGGTCATCGTAGTAGAGCCCCTCTCGCAGAAACTCAGTGGTCAGATCTTTAACTTTAAAAGGGACAAGATAGGGCTGCTCATTGTTGATTGCATCATCCAAACTATAATTGAAAGTTGGGTCTTGATCTTCGCAACCGAATAGCTCATAGGTGTTGCGGGCGATAAACTTGACCGGCGTTGCAGTCAGCCCTAGTTGCAATGCATCAAAGTATTCAAAAATTTCACGGTATCGATTGTAGATGGAGCGGTGAGACTCATCCGCAATAATTAGATCAAAAAAACCAACATCGAGTTGGTGAAAGCGATTCATCATCCCTGGGTAGGTAGAGAGGTAGATGCGTGCGTTCTGGTCAATCTCATTCTTTTCACCAATCACACAACGCGGCTCTGTAGATAGATAGATTTTGTAGGCGCTATCTGCCTGACGACGAAGCTCTCTGCGGTCGCATAGAAATAACACTCGCTTTCCCCAGTGGGTGCGGGTAAGCAGTTCGCTGATAGCAATAGCGACTCTGGTTTTTCCTGTGCCGGTTGCTTGAATCAGCAGTGCTTTTCGGCGTTGATCTTGGAATTTTTTAGCGACGGCTTTGACTGCCTCAATCTGGTAAGGGCGACCCGCAATCTCAATATCTGGATTGAACTGCTCGATGGCAGGCGCTCGGTATTGGCGTTGGTAGAGGAGGTAGTTGAGGCTGTCACGACTATAAAAACCATATACGGGGCGGTAGCTGTTGTATTGTCGATCATCCCAGATATAAGTTTCATAGCCGTTGGTATAGAAGATAACGGGACGCTGCCCTGTCATCTTCTCTAGCCCATCAGCATAGATTCTTGCCTGCTCTCTCCCAATCTGTAGACCCTCTTCGCTAGAGCGTTTTGCCTCTACCACTGCGAGTGGTTTTCCGCTCTCATCCCAGAGAACATAGTCGGCATAACCGATTCCGCTGGATGTAGGCTGATGTTCGACAGGGTGTTCTAGCGTTACCTGATATTCATCTTTAAGATTCCAGCCTGCTTGCACCAACATGGTATCAATCAACAGGCGGCGAGTGGTTGCCTCATTCCAGCTCAAAGATTGGGCGGTGGCATGGCTCTGTTTTGCCGCCTCTTGTTGCTCTTTTAGGGTAGACTTCAATCTGGACTCACTCTGTTCAGCACGAACTCGCTGCTCATCCAACGCCTTGATTAATGCCTTAATCTCTTGTGCTTGCTGTTTGAGTTCTGCCTGCTGTTTGGCCTGTTTGAGCGGCTCAGTAGGGTGATCAATGGCTATAAATTGAGAAATGGAGGCGTACTCTTGTCTGTAATATTGTATTGCAAGATAACTAACCAGTTGGTGAGTAATCTTCAATGCCTGTAGTGCAATCGACTGGTTTCCCTCACCACCATGTGCCGCACTATTCCCATTTTTTCTCAGAAAGTGTAGGTAGTCCATTAAACGCTTATCAACCGAGGCAAGAAAGGCGGGTGCTTTAAGCAGGTCGAAAAAATTAGCGTTGGGGATAAAAGGGAGGTTTTCTTTACGATAAATAATGCGAGTAATCACTTCCGCAATACTGCGCAGGCGGGTCAAGGCAGCACCTGGATCAATATGCAAAATCGCCTCCGCATAACCGCCAAGATCTGCGATGACAGGTTGGTGATCTCTGATAAATTCAAAATTGATTGATTGCATAGTTTCTCTTAATAAATATCCTACCACACAAGGTTGCTACCACCAACACAAAGATGGTAAATTTTAGGGGTGAGCTGAATAGTTACTAATTTTCTTACAGTTTTTTTGGTGTGATATAATAGCTGGATGAGTTATCGTATGGAGCTGGTATGCCCAGCAGGAAATCTTCCCTCGCTTAAAGCTGCTGTAGATAATGGTGCAGACGCTGTTTATATGGGGTTTAAAG
>JABIFG010000061.1 GCA_018650795.1 Fidelibacterota bacterium | reverse complement strand
TGACCGGCAAGATCTGAGATGCTGCTTCCAATCAGTCCACTGTAGACAGTATCGGCTGCAGACATTGAAAAATTTGTCGGTCTCAGTAATTGAGCCTGTACGGATAGGGAGGCCAGGAGACTAAAAAGCGTTATGAAGGTTTTCAATTAAACACCCCGCTCAGCTCGATATCGATGCTGTGAATTCGGGATAAATTTCCCGCCGGCAAAACCACAACTGAATCAAGTACCGGTATTGCTTCAATTCCCAGCCAGGTTTTGGAATTGAAGGTCCAGTGATACACACCGCTCAAATTATTGGGAGCCAGAGCAAGGAGCAGGCTATATACCCCATCATTAGCCAGGGTATCCCCGCTGGTGAAATCGATGCCGCCAAATGAATAGAAGACCACACTGCCACCATCATCGTAAAGGGGAATGGGGTCACCTCCATTGGCATAGCTACCATCTGGTTTAAGGGACATCATGCTCACACTCCTAATTTCATCCAGGCCCTGCGAGTGACTAACCTCAAGGGTGAGTGTGTCCAGAACCAGTTCGTCGGCCAGGAGTGTCAAGGTATCCATATGACTTGCAGTTGATAGAACGGGGGGGGCAGGTCTTTGTGGTTGTAAATTTTCAGAATAACTGAGCTCATTCGAAGAAACATCGCGAATCACCACCTCAAGGGTCCAAAGACTGTCTATGTAGGTGAGCATGGAGTCAGGCAGTATCCAGCTACCATCATAGAGACCATCGCCAACCATTATATCCGCATCTTGAGCCAGGTCATTGAGGAGCAAGCTATTTGTTTGGACGCTACCGCTTCCCAGGGAGAAAGCAACCTGATCTATTTCCAGAGGACTGGCTACTTCAGCGGTGAAAAAAAACTGTTGTGATAAATAATCAAATTCAAATCGGTTGATATCTACGGAAAAAGTGATGTCATCAAGATTTCCCAGATAGGGCTCTTCATCGAAAGTTGTTGGTGCTTGATCACAAGTGGACAGTATCAACATTGCTAGCATTGAAATGAGTATTTGTAAGCCTCTCATTGAGTACAATTTTGTGGTCAGCAGGTATTTGGCCATGCTGTGCTTATTTGTATACACCATTTAAAGCTCTGCGCCCTTCGCGTTCTCTACGGTTAATTCATTATTGTGACGAGTTGATTCTATTCGACTTCGCATAAATAAGCGATCCATTCATTCTTGGTATAGGTTTTCAGGACTTTCCAGGGGGATTTTGTGAGCAGTTCTCTGGTTTCCATATCTTCGGTCTGGAGCAGACCTGAGACAATCACCTTGCCACCGCTACGAACTGAATCAAAGAAGTTCGGAAGTATGGGAAAGAGTCTGGCTCTAATAATATTTACAACCATCAGGTCGTAAGGTGGGTTCAAAACGGGGGTTTCACTTATCTGCAAATGAAAGCCCGATTGAATACCATTCAGATTGAGATTATCTCTGATATTTTCTTCAGTAAGTGGGTCATTTTCCAGGCCATCTACTTCTGAAGCTCCCTTGAGCAGGGCAGTAATTCCAAGAATTCCGCTCCCAGTACCTACATCCAGAACACGTTCACCCCCCTGAACTACCTTATCCAGTATTTCCAAACACAATTGAGTGGTTTCATGGGTTCCTGTTCCAAATGCCATAGCGGGGCGAATTCTTGTCTTAATGGTATGCAGGAATAGTTCCGGAGCTTCCCATTCAGGAAGAATAATGAGTTGATCAGTAATTGGGGTGGGTTTAAAGAATGCTTGCCAGTTTTTATTCCAATTCTCACGATCTACCACATCCTGGGATATTTTGGCTGAATTGTCCAGATCCATGATAAAAGTTTTCAACTCATTCAGGATCAGTTGGGTTTCATTATCCAGAGGATAACTCACCTGAAAGACGTCATCTTTTTCAACGATTGCCAGACCACCCAAGGCCATGGCAAAATCCATGGCAACCTCACGGTGCTGATCAATAATTCGGATATCTGCGGATACCCATTGTGAGGTGGCCTCAATCAAATCAAGCCCTCTCGATTTTGTAGCCAGCTCAAGAAGAGTGGATCATAGATATGATACCCTTCATCACGGTTAACCAGCCAGCCCTCCTTGACCAGTTTCAAGACCGTGTTGTGGGCAGTGCTGGTCGCCGATAATTCAAACTTGGCAATAAATTCCAACTCAGTAGGACGGGAATATCCACTGGCTAATCCCAGCAGAAGACGCTTCTCATTTAAGCCAAAATTGTCCCACAAAGCGGTAAACAGAATATTGCGCTCTTTTAATAGTTTTGTGTGAGAACGTTGGAGCAATCTTGTCGTGGTACCTTCGAGCCATATCTGTGAGATAGTATATGACAGTCTTTGTGTGAAGAGCGGCTGGCCAGCTGTAATTTTGTAGACAGCCTCAGGTAAATCAAAATCACTGAGACCCATGCGACGAAAGCGTTTTGAGAGATAGCTTGTGCAGGCTTTTTGTTCTAGATTTCCAAGTTCAAAATATTCCTGATTCTTAAAAAAGGCTTGCTTGTTGGTGCCAAACTCATCCACCAAGATATCCTTGCGATGAGTGACAAACATATGAGTGATCCCCCGTCTGCCACTCAAACAGACTTTCAACTCTCGAACAATATCCTCTTTAAATTTTGCAAGATGCTGAAATTCATCCCAGGCGATGACAAACTTTTTACTACTTCCTTTAACCGATTCATACCAGAGGTCGAAAATTCTAGTCAAATTTGCATTTGCAGAATCATCGATTAATGCTTTGAAACCTTTATCCATTTTTATAGCGGGGAAACTGGTTTCCAAAGCCCTCAGCAGGAGATCTAGTAATTCCCCTCGCCTGACTATAAATCGTAAATCCAGATGAATAAAAGGGGTGCCGCTTTTGTCCAGGGTAAAAGTCAGCAGGCTTGTTTTACCGATACCGCGTGGACCCGACAGGAGTAGATAGATTTGGTTCTCTATACTAGACAAGATAACGGCCTGGTCATCAGGTCGTTGAACGTAATGATTGCCCTTCACCGGTTCACCCCAGCTAAAAGGGTTAGCGTAAATTTTACTCATAGTTTGAGTCCTCCGGGGGGTTGTCATTCATTATAGACCCTGTCGCACATCCAGAAATCATTGTAGATATAACCAGCTTAACACCGTATTTCCGACTGCCTCAAGACTTTCTGCGCTGCATTTATCAGCGGTATCCTCATGTGTATGCCAGTAGGCATTGCCTGGTCCTGGATATTCGAAATCGATGATGTCGATAGCAGGAATGCCCTTCTCAATAAAGGGAACATGGTCATCATACATGGAAGCTCCAGCCACAAGTTGGAATTGATCATAACCAATTTCGTTGGCCAGCGCCCAGATTTCTTCTACCAAGCGGGGAGCGGCACGGTAGGAAACAGGGTCTACTTTGATAGTTAGCTCGGCATCACCTACCATATCCAGCAAAATCACCCGCTGTGCCATGGGGAGATAGGGATGATCAACATAATAGCGACTTCCCAGGAGATAGTGCTGCAAATCGCGAGGTTCACCATAGTCTTCCCCATCGAAGAGGATGATATCGATTCCTGGATTCACTGGGTTGGCCTGAAGTTGCCTAGCGATTTCCAGCAGGATGGCTACACCACTGGCACCATCATTTGCACCGATCATGGGTTTTTCTGGCTCTGATAAATCATATTCAGCACGAGGTCGGGTATCCCAATGGGCGCACAAGAT
>JABIFG010000060.1 GCA_018650795.1 Fidelibacterota bacterium | reverse complement strand
GTCTGGCATTTATCGGTTATACCGCTCCTGAGCCAGGGGATCCAGTTGGCAATACTGCCATTGCTTATATCGGCTTAACGGGTCGTCCTGAAACAGAGGAGCACACCGTTGTATCCTTTGGTCACGAATCTGGCGATAAAAGCATCAAGTTAATCTCAGGTACCAGACTTGTGGTTAACCAGGATGATTGGAATTATCCATATATGGCCATCATTCAGGTTCACCCAAACTTGAAACATGCTGCCACCGCATCATTTATTTCTCGTTCAGGTAATATCCCACTGGCCTGGATAATGTCCTTCGGAATATTGACCGCCATGTTTGGCTTTTTCTTTATTTATCACTTCTTTGTGCTCCCCAAACCAGGAGAGGATAAGGGTGCCGTTATCGAGAGTGGGGCTGTATTCTTCAAGAATTACATACAGACCTTTACTGCCTTTTTTACCAAAGAGAAAATTGGTTTGGCGGTGGCTTTTATTTTGATCTATCGATTTGGTGAAGCACAGTTAGTGAAAATTGCGCCCCTGTTTATGATCGATAGTATCGAAGCAGGTGGTCTGGCATTGACAACCCAACAATATGGATTTATCTACGGAACACTCGGGGCAGTTATGCTGACCCTTGGTGGGCTGCTGGGGGGATTTGTTTCGGCTCGACAGGGTTTAAAATTCTGGATTCTCTGGATGGCTTTGGCAATGAAATTACCTGATGTTGTATATGTTTATCTCTCCTATGCCCAACCTGAAAATTTTACCATGATTGCAATCATGGTTGGTATTGAACAATTTGGTTATGGTTTTGGGTTTACTGCATATATGCTGTATATGATCACTGTGGCTGAAGGGGAACACAAAACAGCTCATTATGCGATTTGTACCGGTTTTATGGCCTTGGGAATGATGATACCAGGGATGTTCAGTGGATGGCTACAGGAGACTATTGGTTATGAGATGTTTTTCATCTGGGTCCTGGTTGCCACCATCCCGGGTCTGATTATGCTGAAATATTTACCCATTGACCCGGAATTTGGAAAAAAAACGGTTGCTCCAACTGAATAGTTGAAAACCGCCATTCGACCTGAAAGGAACTCTGCCAGATGATTTTGTCAGTACTGGATTGGACAATAATTGGTGCCTATATCGCATTTTCAATGGGAGTGGGTATCTTCTTCTACAAGCGAGCAGCCGGCTCCACAAGTGAGTTCTTTATGGCCGGGAGGACCTTACCCTGGTGGGTAGTTGGGACTTCAATGGTAGCCACGACCTTTGCCGCCGATACACCGCTTGCAGTCACAGAATTTGTGCGTGGTCCAGGTATCTGGCAAAACTGGTTCTGGTGGAACCAATTGTTGGCGGGCTTGTTGGGAGTTTTCCTCTTCTCCAGGCTTTGGAGACGGGCCGAGGTGCTTACCGATAATGAACTTATCGAAGTGAGATATTCTGGTAAGGCAGCCGCCGGCTTACGCTTATTCAAAGTTGGTTTCTTTGCAGTAATGTACAATTTCATTGTCATGGGCTGGGTTATAAATGCCATGGCCTCCATCGCTGCAGTCATGCTGGATGTGGATAAATGGGCAGCCGTTTGGATCTGTGTTGCCATTGCCTTGACTTACTCCCTGTTATCAGGATTCTGGGGTGTGGTGGTCACCGATCTGGTACAGTTTGTTATCGCCATGGTTGGATCCATTGCCTTGGCCATCATTGCCGTGAATTATGTAGGTGGAATGGATGTGCTGCTGGAGAAACTGCGTGGTTTTACTGGTGAGCATGCTTCCCTTGAAATTGGCATCCAAAAGGTGACTTCACAACTAGCGGCAGCATCCGACTCACTGAGAACTACGGAATTGAGTGCCACCTTAGAGGGTATGAAGCAGCAATTGTCGCAGACACCCATTGTGCATGAAAATACGCTCAGCTTTATTCCTCCTGTACCAGAGGCAGGATTCTTTACAATCGCTTTCTGGGAATCACCATTTTCACAATTCCTGGTATATATGACCATTTTGTGGTGGTCCATGTACAATACTGATGGAGGCGGTTACATCATCCAGCGGATGGGTTCAGCTAAAGATGAACGTCATGCCCTGGCTGCGACGCTCTGGTATCAGACTGCTCATTATGCCTTGCGTGTGTGGCCCTGGATTGTAGTAGCCCTGGCCTCAATAGTCATGTTTACCGATTTGGGCGGCCACGAGCTCGGCACCAAGGCTGCTTACCCGCTGGTTATGAGGGAGTTATTGGGAAGTGGGATGCGAGGAATCCTGGTGGTCTCATTTTTAGCTGCCTTTATGTCAACAATTGATACCCACTTAAATTGGGCAGCGTCTTACATCATCAATGATGTGTATAAACGCTTCTTCAGACCGGAAGCGACCTTTAAAAATCATGCAACAGCTCAGCGTCATTATGTGGTTATTTCAAAGATTGCTACTGTTGTGCTCATGCTGATGGCAGCCTACATAGCCATGCAGATGCAAAGCATAGAAAAAGCCTGGAAATTTATGGCTTCTATGGGAGCGGGTATAGGCTTGGTCCTGATATTACGCTGGTTCTGGTGGCGTATCAATGCCTGGACAGAAATTACAGCTCTAGGTACTTCACTGTTGCTGGCCATAGTATTTGAAATTGTAGCCTATTACCAAACCGTTAGTGCTGGTATGGCATATGAGCTTTTTGGACCAGATCCTGTATTGGGGTTACCATGAAATTTCACTTAAAGCTACTCATCATAGTTCCTATCTCCATCATCTCATGGCTGACAGTAACATTGTTGACAAAACCTGAGAGTGAAGAAACTCTGATTGGGTTTTATCAGCGGGTGCAACCCGGAGGCTGGTGGGCTCCAATCGAGGGCAAAATTCAGCATACGCTTCAACCAGTATCCAAAGGATTCCTGGGAAATTGGATCGCCGGAGTTGCCATGATATGGGGTCTCACTTTCGCCATTGGACATCTGATATTTGGTAATTGGGGCTTGGGAATTGCGTTGTTCGCAATCGCACTGGCCGGATTTGCCTGGATGTGGAAATTTACCATCTCCAAAATTACAATTTGAATTGTCAATATCCAGGCTGGGATTCAACTCCCAGCCTGGACTGACCAACAGCGTCGCAAGAATTTCCTTCGCATATTAGGCGAGCTGCCTATATTGATTACGAAGTCTTAACATCTCAGTAGAATAATAACGAGTGACATTTACAGTTTGTGCTGTATCCGTACACAGGAAGGATAACTCATGGATAAAACCAAAAAAGGTATCTGGGGATGGGCAATGTATGACTGGGCAAATTCCGCATTTGCAACCACAGTCATGGCAGGATTTTTTCCAATATTTTTTAAAAGTTATTGGAGTGCTGGCGCAGATGTAAATGTCAGTACAGCTCAATTGGGTGCTGCTAACTCTGTTGCCAGTCTCATTGTTGCTTTAATGGCTCCCATTTTAGGTGCCATTGCTGATAAGGGTTCCGCCAAGAAAAAATTCCTGATCTTTTTTGCATACCTAGGTGCTCTCATGACCGCTGGTCTTTTCCTTGTACAGGAAGGGAATTGGCAAATGGCAATTTTCGTATATATCATGGGTATTATCGGATTTTCAGGGGCTAACATATTTTATGATGCCCTCCTTCCCAGTGTAACCTCAGAAGAAAATATCGACCGAATTTCAGGTCTGGGTTTTGGTATGGGATATCTCGGAGGAGGAGTCCTGTTTGCCTTGAATGTGGCCATGACACTTTTTCCCGATACCTTTGGACTTGACGGACCAGCTCAAGCAGTTCGCATATCATTCCTGTCTGTGGCAATTTGGTGGGGTCTTTTCACTCTGTTTACTATTTTTTGGGTGGAAGAGAAGAAACCAGAAGGCACCATGGGTGGCATAGCTGTCATTAAAGCAGGCTTTAAACAGTATCTTGATACCTGGAAGAAGATCAGACACCTGCAGACGGTCTCAATATTTTTACTGGCCTACTGGTTCTATATAGATGGTGTTGACACGATTATCAGAATGGCTGTCGACTATGGCATGTCAATTGGTTTTGAATCAAATGACCTTATAATTGCTCTCCTAATTACTCAATTCGTTGGATTCCCTGCAGCCATAGTTTTTGGAAGACTTGGTGAAAAATGGGGTGTTAGAAAATCCATTTATCTGGCAATATTCGCATACATTATTATCACCTTTTATGGTGTCCTCATGACCAAACCAATTGAATTCTATGCCCTTGCCATCGCAATTGGACTGGTCCAGGGTGGTATCCAGGCATTGAGTCGTTCATACTACTCAAGACTGATTCCCAAGGGACAGGAAGGTGAATTTTACGGTTTCTATAACATGCTCGGTAAGTTTGCGGCAATCCTTGGCCCGCTCCTGATAGGTGTAGTGGGTTTAACCATTAAAGGCACACTTGGACCACTGGCTAACACGCCTGAACAACAGATGGCCATCGGCCAAATTGCCTCACGCTGGGGTATAGGATCTGTAGTGGTACTATTTGTTATTGGTGCTATCCTCTTCAAATTTGTAGATGAAGAAGAAGGCAAGCGCGAGGCTGCTTATATTGCGGAACACTCAGAATAAGCACTGAAACATTTGACACAAAAGCCTCGGAACTATCCGGGGCTTTTTTTGTACTATGACAGCGAGGAGTTGATGCTAGAGGTCTCAGAACAAGGATGTCTTCGTTCTAGACTATCTTCGATAATTATTTCTGTCTCGCTTGAAGCGCTTATATTTGCGTCGAAAGGATTCATGAACATGAAAATACTAGAACTCATCCAACTTCCTGTAGGCGTAGCCATTCGCTGGGATGATGGTGATGAAGCACTGATTGATTATCATAAACTACGAGACGCTTGTCCCTGTGCAAATTGCTCAGGCGAAAGCGATCTCTTTGGACATAAGACCTTTGGCTTACCCATGTTGAAAACAGCCAGCACCTATGAGCTGCAATCTTTTCGGTGGGTAGGACATTACGCCATTCAATTTACCTGGACAGATCGCCATGATGCTGGAATCTATACTCTGAAACTTTTAAAGGCTCTCGGTGAACCAGACGAAGAATAACCAGCCCCAAAGAGGGGATTCAAATCTCTTCTCGCGGATATTTGTAGCCGGTATGATTATCCTGGCAAGTATTGGATTACACAGTATTGCCTGGGATCTGTGGCAAGGAGAGGCGGTCTCAACTTTTGAACGGGTATTGGCCACAAGTTTTATTCTCGTGATTGTGGCAGCCTTGGTTTATGTCATTATTCAACGCATGGAGATGCGTAAAACTGAAAAATTCAGGAGAGAAAAATGGTAGCATGGTATACAACAGAGAAAGTGGCAGGAAAGCAAATTTCCAAACATCTTGGTGTCGCGACAGGAAGTACCATCAGGGCTCGTAACATTGGTAGAGATATTGTAGCCGGTTTGAGAACCCTGGTTGGTGGTGAAGTTCCAGAATATACTGAAATGATGGCACACGCCAGGAACCAGGCTATTGAACGAATGCTGCAAAAAGCTACTGACATGGGAGCAGATGCCGTCGTTGGTGTCCGATTTTCAACTGCGATGATTATGCAGGGAACTGCTGAAGTCATGGCCTTCGGTACTGCTGTAAAATTCTAAGACGCTGAATTTGAGATCCAATACACCTCCAGGCGAGATCGTAGGTACCATTACTGCGAAGCGATTGGAGACGATCAAGCGAGTTACCAGTAACCGGCAATTCAGCTTAACCGTCATCCTGGAAAATATTCATGATCCTCACAATGTAGGCGCTATTTTTAGATCCGCTGATGCTGTCGGTATTGATGAAGTTCAATTGCTTTATACGCGAGAACACTTCCCTGATCTACATCCCAAGGTGACAGCAGGAGGGGAGAAATGGGTCAAACAGAATAAGTATCAGGATCCAGAGAAGCTGGCTTCAGATTTAAAGGAGAGGGGTTTCAAGATTTATACGACTCAGCTCAGCACTGATTCCGTGTCAATACATGATGTGGACTGGACGCAACCCTCTGCCATAGTTTTAGGCAATGAAAACCGGGGGGTATCCTCAGAGTTGACCAAGCTCGCCGATACCAATATTCTAATTCCCATGTTCGGCATGGTTGAAAGTTTGAATGTTTCAGTTGCTGCAGCCGTAATTCTCTTCGAAGCTTGCCGACAACGAATTGAGAACGGGAAGTATCCAAATCGAGATTTGAGTCCAGAATTTTTGGATCAGATGATCGATGAGTGGGTCAATATCAAAATTAATAAGCGTAAAAAAACGGGATTGAGATAAGCCGTCACAATTAAAAGAAAGATAGCTGATTTAAACAAGACAGCCATGGTTTGACCTACTAGCGGCCTGTAACCACCCCATAAGGAATTTCACTTTGCTACGCATATCCTCTACTCCATCAAATTTTATCCACAGCCTAAACATCCTGTTGTTTGTCACATTAATGGGGCATTCATCACTGGGAGCAACTCCTCTGGATCCGGGTCAGACTTTGCCAGGCATGGGTACGATCGCCTACATTAATGAATCTGATGGGCGAGACGCTATTTTTATTAGAGATGCGTCAGGATCGGACGTCATTTTCAGGTGTGATTACGAAAATGAAATCGTGTTGACGCCTTCAGTGAGTTCCGATGGGAAATTTATAACATTTTTGGTGGATAATGGTCGTGATCAAAAGGCAGTCCATATTTTGGGTCCGATTGAAAAGGTAAATGGTAAGTGGCAGGCTGATGATTATCTGATCATCATGGTTAGGGGAGGCGCCTGGCCGGTGATTCACGATAGCAAGTCAGTCTATTTGTCCATGCCCGACCAGACCTCATTGGTTATGAGCGGATCATCAAACATTTATCTGATCAGCGCAGAAAAAATTCAACAGATCACGAAGAATCAGGGTTTAAGCTCACATATTTGGCCGCTAATAAATCCGGAGGGTAATAAACTTATCTATCGTGAGATTCCCCTTCCAGATAAAAATGGTGATGTTGTTGAACCCATTAAATCCATACTCTTTGATCTTCAGTCCGGAGCCAGTGAGGCACATTTTGTAAATCAGTTTGTTTATATGGAGCAGTGGACTGAACAGGGAGAGATCCTGTTTTCATCCAAAGAGCGGGATGAAAATGGGAATAGAATTTATGCCCTGTACAATCCAGAGACCATGGAAACACGGGAAATCTATCGGAACAAATCTCGACAGGGTTCCCTCTCAAACGAGGCACGCTTTCTGGCAACTATACGCCCCATGCCTGAGGGGGGCGCTGACTTCGACATCTTCGTAACTGATCTGCTATCCAAAGTAGAAATCAACCTGACACAGTCTCCCAAAGAGAGTGAAAGCATCATAGGTTGGATTAAATAGCATTATTTTGATCAAGCACGTCTAGATAACTCAATGAAAAATATTGAATTATGATTTCCCCAGTTCTACTCGGGGAATAGATTATTCTTGTCCAATAATTCAGCTTAAATATTCATTCATTGACCTACATTTAACAGCATAAACCTTGAGTCAAGAGCGCCCTAAATTATATT
Source organism: Fidelibacterota bacterium (assembly GCA_018650795.1). Lineage (GTDB taxonomy): Bacteria > Fidelibacterota > UBA8477 > UBA8477 > JABMPR01 > JABMPR01. The sequence goes on along the minus strand of JABIFG010000060.1, from coordinate 11,604 downwards.
GCGAAGCTTTATTTAAATTGGACTTCAAAAGATAGGAATACCGTACTGATGGCAGCTAAAATTGGAATCATATCTGAGCACAAACCTGGTGAAGGTCGCATCCCCTTAACTCCGGTGCAAATCAAGCAATTGCACAAGGACAATCCTGAGCTGACCATCACAGTCCAACCTTCTTCACAGCGGGTCTTTCAAGATGACGAATTCCTTTCACAGGACATTGCAATGTCAAATGATCTGATGGATGCAAATCTGGTTATGGCAGTGAAAGAAATCGATGTTAATGATATTCATGCCGGACAAGCCTACCTTTATTTCTCGCATACCATTAAGGGCCAGGATTACAATATGTCCATGCTTCAACATATACTTGATACGGGGGCCACACTCCTGGATTATGAACTTATTCGTGATGATAAGGATCGACGTCTCGTGTTCTTTGGCCGTCATGCAGGCTTAGCCGGGATGGTGAATACGCTTTGGTCTTATGGACAACGTCTCAAAGTGCTCGGTGTGGATAATCCTTTTATGCAGATCAAGCAGGCTCAGGATTATGCCAATCTTGAAGAGATCAACCTCTCACTACAGATTCTAGGCTCTGAAATAAGCCGTTGGCTGGCTGATAAACCTGCCATTGTCATCGGAGTGACCGGCTATGGCAATGTCTCCAGAGGTGCCCAGGAAATATTGGCCAATCTGCCCATGCATGAAATCACTGCTAAGGAACTGCTTACCACAGATCTGGATGCAATGAACGGGCAAATTATCAAAGTAGTGTTCAAAGAAGAGGACATGTTTGAACCTGTCGATCCAAGTGCTGTATTTGAATTACAGGATTATTTCAATCATCCTGAAAAATATCGTGCAAAATTTCAACCCTACCTTAAAAAAATGCACATGCTGGTTAATTGCATTTACTGGGATACTCCCTATCCCAGGCTTGTCACCTTGGAAGACATAAAAGCTCACTACGAATCGGATAAAACCTTAATGATTGTGGGTGATATAACCTGCGATATCGATGGCGCTATTCAATTCAACACGGGGGCAACCTTGAGTCCTGATCCAGTTTATATCCATGATGTCAATACCGGGAAAAAAAGGATGGGCTTTGAAGGGGAGGGTCCTGTGGTCATGGCCGTTGACAATTTACCCACTGAATTGCCCAGAGAAGCCTCGGAGGCCTTTGGTGAAGCACTGATCCCATTTGTTCCTGCCATGGGTGCCTGTGACTATTCTAAGCCCTATGAGAGCCTAAATCTCCCATCAGAGGTAAAAAAGGCTATCATTGCCCACGCTGGAAAACTGACGCCTGATTTTGAATTTTTAAATAATTATCTGAAAGTCTGACTGAATTCAATGAGCAAACACGTACTTATCCTGGGGGCTGGTCTGGTTTCACAGCCAATTATTGACTATCTATTTAAAAATACTGATTTTCAACTTACTGTTGCTGATATCATCGAGGAAAATGCGGCCAAAGCCATCGCAGATCATCCCCGGGGGAAATCTGCAGCTCTGGATGTCAACGATGCAGATATTCTGGGAAAACTGGTTACTGAGTCAGACCTGGTGGTTTCACTGTTGCCAAATACCCTCCATGGTATCGTTGCCAAACATTGTCTTCGAGCTGACAAACATATGGTCAATGCATCTTATGTTTCGGATGAGATGAAGTCATTCGATGCTGAAGCCCGTGAAAAAAACTTGCTCTTCCTGTGTGAAATTGGACTCGACCCAGGTATTGACCACATGTCCGCCATGCAGATTATCCATGATATTCGCAAACGTGGCGGAAAAATCATAGAATTTGTTTCAGTTTGTGGTGGTTTGCCGGCACCGGAAGCCAATGATAATCCATTTGGCTACAAATTTTCCTGGAGCCCCAAAGGAGTACTCATGGCAGGTAAAAGTGCTGCACGCTATATAGAGGGCGGGGCAGTCAAAGAAGTCAGTCCGGATGAATTATTTCATTCGACAACATCCATGACCATTGATGGTCGTGAATTTGAAGCCTATCCCAATCGTGACTCGATATCATACGAAGATAGCTACGGTTTTGGAAATATTGAATATTTACAACGCGGAACTTTGCGCTATCCCGGTTGGCATGAATACATTCTGGCATTTAAAGCTCTGAATCTCCTGGAAGAACGTCCCATTGAAGCAGGGGAAAAGAGTTACGCCAATATCCTGGCAGACTTGAATGACCTCAAGCCTGAGAGTATTCGTATGGAGATTTCCGAAAAGTTAAATCTCGCTGAGGATTCGAAGGTTATCCAGGCATTGGAGTGGTTGGGTCTTTTTGATCAAGAACAGATTCGTTTTGAGAATATGATGTCCATAGATCTTCTGGCCGGTCTAATGAGTAGAAAGATGGCCTATGGGGAGGGAGAACGGGATATGGTAGCTCTCCAGCATCGTTTCAAAGCAGCTTTTAATGATCATACGGAACATATCACATCGACCTTGGTTGACTATGGAATCCCTGGAGGTAGCAGTTCTATGGCTCGTACGGTTTCACTGCCAATTGCTATTGTAGCAAAGCTCATCCTTGAACGGAAAATTGATCTCACCGGAGTTCGCATCCCGGTGGATCCTATAATTTATGAGCCGGTATTGGCTGAGTTAGAGACATTGGGGATTGCATTTAAAGAGGAAATCGTAAAGATTGAAGATTGAAGAATTAATAGGGCATGTTAAAGTTGATGACTTGTGTAAGGAAGCTAGTGAATTGACAGCAATATTCTTTTCAGCTCGCAAAACTTTATCAAAGCAGTGACATAAAAAATATTATATGTTAATTATTAAATATCAAAAGAGGTAGATATGGACTTTCTAAAAGAATTAGGTATTGAAGAATTTAACGCGGGTGCCTGTGTAGGTGCTGGAGACTGGTTGGCAACTGGAGGAGATGATGTCCTCAAATCCCGCAATCCTGCCACTGGTGAAATCATCGCCAATGTGTATCAGTGTACAGAAGCAGCCTTTGAGCAGGTTGTAGCCGAAGCTGATGAAGCTTTCAAAGAATGGCGTCAGGTCCCTGCCCCAGTTCGTGGAGAATTAGTCCGCCTGATGGGTGTGGCTCTGAGAGAGAAGAAAGATGCCCTGGGTAGTCTGGTTGCCCTCGAGATGGGAAAAATCAAGCAGGAGGGTGATGGTGAGGTTCAGGAAATGATTGACATTGCTGATTTCGCAGTGGGTCAGTCACGCATGCTCTACGGTAGCACCATGCATTCCGAACGCTTTCAACACAGAATGTATGATCAATATCATCCACTGGGTGTGGTTGGTGTGATCTCAGCCTTCAATTTTCCTGTAGCTGTCTGGGCCTGGAACTCCTTTCTGGCTGCTATCGCCGGGGATACGACCATCTGGAAACCATCATCAACAGCACCGCTTTGTGGTATAGCCGTACAGAATATCTGTAACAAGGTATTGACTGATAATGGCTATAAAGGAATCTTCAATTTAGTTATCGGTCGTGGCTCTGTCATTGGCGAGCGCCTGATAAATGACAAACGTATCCCGCTTGTATCGTTTACTGGATCAACACCTATGGGTCGCCATGTGGGTGAAGTGGTTGCCAAACGTTTTGGTAGCACCATTCTTGAATTGGGTGGCAACAATGCCATCATTATTGATGATACAGCCAATCTTGATATGGCTATACCCGCCACCGTATTTGGTGCTGTGGGAACTGCAGGACAACGTTGTACCTCCACCCGTCGAATTATCATTCAGGAAGAGATCATGGATTCCTTCATAGAGAGACTACAGAAAGCCTACAAACAGGTCCGTATAGGTGATCCATTGGAAGATGGAACCCTCATGGGACCTCTGGTAGACGCCGGTGCTGTGGAAGTATATGAGCAGGCTATCAGGGAAATCAAAGAGGTGGGTGGAAAAATACTTGCCGGTGGAAAAGCGCTTAAAGATAGAGCTGGATATTTTGTTGAACCCACCATAGTACTTGGTGAAAACCAATGGGATATCATCCAGCGTGAGACATTTGCACCGATTCTCTATATCATTCCGTTTAAAACTATTGATGAAGCCATTGAATTACATAATGCGGTTCCACAGGGACTCTCATCAGCCATATTTACCATGAATATGCAGCATGCCGAGAGATTCTTATCTCACATTGGTTCCGATTGTGGTATCGCCAACGTTAATATTGGTACCTCTGGTGCTGAAATTGGTGGCGCCTTTGGTGGCGAGAAGGAAACCGGTGGTGGTCGTGAATCAGGGTCAGACGCCTGGAAAGCCTATATGCGTCGCCAGACGAACACTATCAATTGGAGTAAGGATTTACCGCTGGCACAGGGTATCTCTTTCGATCTTTAAAATTCGAATGTGGGCGGGGCGTATTTAAGCCCCGCTGAAGCATATATGTCTTTCGGAAAATTATATATTGTCTCTACACCCATAGGAAATCTTGGTGACTTTACTTTTCGGGCTGTTGAAACCTTAAAGTCGGTTCAACTTATCGCTGCCGAAGACACGCGTGTTTCAGGTGTTTTACTTAAGCATTATGAGATATCCACCCCTATGTTTTCCTATCATGATCACAATAAAGAAATGGCTACACCAGGACTTTTACGAAAATTGGAAGGTGGCGACGATATCGCGCTTATTTCTGATGCTGGAACACCCCTCATCAGTGATCCAGGTTTCTATCTGGTCCGAGCGGCTGTGGCTCAAAATATTGAGGTCATACCCATTCCAGGTGCATCTGCAATGCTGGCTGGTCTTGTGGCGGCTGGACTCCCTTCAGATCGATTCACCTTTGAAGGATTTTTACCCCGCAAGAAGGGACGTCAGACACGGTTTAAGCTACTGGCTCAGGATCCGCGGACGATTATTGTTTACGAATCACCACATCGAGTGGCCAGAACCCTCAAGGACATTGGTGAATACATGGGGGACAGGCAGGTTGTGGTTGCCCGGGAAATTACAAAAAAGTTTGAAGAATTTATCCGTGGTTCAGTCTCAGAGATCAGGGAACAGTTGGATACGCGCAGCATTAAAGGGGAGGTAGTAATCATAATTGGAGGAAATAAGGCATGACCACGAATCAAGCATTTGAGTATGCCAGGGATGATTTTAATTATCCCCGCTTTATACAGCGCATAATGAAAAAAGCACTGAATTTTTCCATTGAGAAGGTTCAGGAAAACAAAATTGATTCAAGTGGACTCAATAAGTTTCGTTTTGGCGTAGAGGGGATCGCCATCCTCACGCTGATTTTTGGACTTTACTTTTGGGCCGCATTATTTATCGCGATCTGGCTATTCCTGGATCAGGTACAGCTTCATCTTTTTGTTGACAGGAGTGTTGCCAGTAGTCGTTTTAAGCATTTTATTGAAGAAGCTCCCCTCATGCTGGGATTGAGTATTCACTTATGGCTTCAGGGTCATATCTGGACAGGAATTGCCGGTCTGGTTGGGATTAGTGGTATATATTTACTTACAAATCTTCAAATGAAGTATGATTTGAATGCAATCAATCTTCCGCGACTCTATTTTTTAAGATGGGATCGAATGGGCATCTTGTTTCTGTTCACACTACTTGGATCCTGGCCCGGAGAGCGCGCTTATTTATTTGTGGTTCTTCTAGCCTGGTTTCTGGCAGCATTAAGCTTTTATGATTATATCTGGATACTCATTCAACTGGCAAAAAAGAAAACATGAAAACCAATAAACCCCTCCTCATAAGTTTCGAAGGTATTGACGGTTCTGGGAAATCCACCCAGTGCAAAATGCTTTACCATGAACTCCTTGATAGGGGCTATGGTGTTCATCTTTACAGAGAGCCAGGCGGTACCACGATCTCTGAAAAAATCAGGGATATTCTTCTGGATCGCGAGAATGTTGAAATGAGCCCTACGACTGAAATGCTACTCTATTTTTCAAGTCGGAATCAATTGATCACAGAGAAGGTCCTACCTGCTCTGAATCGTGGTGAAATCGTACTCCTTGACCGCTTTGTTGACAGTACCATTGCATATCAGGGATATGGTCGCGATCTGTCCCTCGAAAATATCCAGAAGGTTGCAGAGGTGGCGATAGGTGATCTTACTCCAGACCTGACCATCCTGGTGGACACTCCCCTCGATACAGCTGAAAACAGAATGGATAATCGCGAACTAGATAGGCTGGAAGCTGAAAATGTCGAGTTCAAACAACGGACTCGGAATGGATACCTGCAGTTGGTCCAGGATGAACCGCATCGGTTTCTGTTGCTAGATGGCCGTGAGACAATTGAACTTCTGAAACGCAAGGTTATTGAACGCGTTGATCAGATACTGGAGCCCACAGTTTGAAATATCGGTCCACAATCCTGCCTATTCTCACATTTATGCTACTGACGGGCTGGACTGCCAAGTTATACACTCAGGCTCAATCTGACCGGGTTGAAGGTGAAGCCTCAATCAAAAAAGTATTTAACACCATTCTGGATCGCTATGTAGCCGAAATCGACCCCGAAAAGCTCTCAGATGCAGCTATTGTGGGTATGCTACGTGAATTAGATCCTTACTCCCAGCATATTGATGACAATAATTCCTATCGCCTGGATGCCATCACCACAGGTGAGTATGGTGGCGTAGGTATTCATCTTGGTCGTATGAATGATTCTCTGATTGTGATTTCACCTATGGATGGGACACCTGCATATCAGCAGGGTATTCATGCTGGCGATCGGATTGTTAAAATTGATTCTGTGTGGACTAAAAAATTGGAACTCAATAAGGCTGCCCGGATGGTTCGAGGAGAGCAGGGTTCGACCCTGAAACTCCTGATTAAAAGGGAAGGGGAGCGAGAATATTTAGAGTTCAACCTGATTCGAGAATTGATAAAAGTACCAGATGTCAGTTATTCTGGATTGCTCCGTGATCGAACAGGGTACGTGAAACTCTCTAATTTTTCCAAGTATTCTGCTGAAGATCTGGAAAAAGCGATTCGCAAAATGAACCAGACCAATCTGGAAGCACTTATCATCGATGTCCGTGGGAATCCAGGTGGGTTGCTCAGTGCAGCGCTCATGAGTGCCGACCTTTTTATTGAACAGGGAGCCATACTTTTAGAAACACGGGGTCGCATTAACCAGTCAAATAAAAAGTATCTGTCAAGACGACGTCCCATTGTCAGCGATGATCTTCCGGTTGCCATTCTCATTGATGGTGGATCCGCCTCTGCTTCGGAGATTCTGGCCGGCATCCTGCAGGACTACGATCGAGCTGTAGTTATCGGTGAAGCCTCATTTGGAAAAGGTCTGGTCCAGACTGTGACCAGATTATCCCCTGATACGCGATTAAAGCTCACCTCCGCTAAATATTATCTACCCAGTGGACGACTAATCCAGAAACGCGAAATTGCCCGTGATGTGATCTATGAAGATTTGCTTATTTCAGAGGATACTGTGTTTCATTCTGATAACAGCAGAGAGTTTGAAGGGGGCGGTGGAGTTGAACCGGATATTGTGGCCGAAGATTTTCCTCTCAGCGATCTTGAGCGGGCACTCTGGCGCAAGCGCTTATTTTTTAAGTATGCTTTGGATTATGGAGAATCGCATCCTGGACTGACCCTGCCTATCCGTTTCAATGATAGTGAGGTAGACAGTTTTTACCAGTGGATGTCCCAGCGTGATGTTATTCCTGAGTCAAAGCTCAATCGCTGGATTCGTGATATGGACAAAGTCGTAGATTCTACCAGTAATATCTATGATGACGCTCTTGAGTTGAAAAAATCCCTGAGTGAATTGGAGGATAAATATCAGCAGGAAGCCTTTCTGGATATTAAATTTCAAATTCTCGCAGGGCTTGAGAGAGAAATGTCCAACGTTTTAGGAGGGAGCGGTGCCCGTATCGCAGCTTCTTTGAAACATGACAGGGTCGTTATGAAAGCGATTGAAGTACTTTCATCAGCTGAACAGATTCAGGAAATCCTGGCTGGACCGGCAGAATAATACCATTTACATTTCAAAATACGCGTAATTAAGTTGGATAACCTTTACCCTTCGAGAGCACTTCGAGAACCTCAGTGTACCACCTCAGGGAGACAAAAAGTGTGTCTTGCTGAGCCTGTCTGCCCTGAGCTTAGTCGAAGGGAAGTATGACACGCTAAGCGTATTCTGGAGTTAAACTGGTATAACTACTCTTTTACTTTTAGGGACAGGGTCAGAGTGAAATTCGCCAGAATTTCATCACCATATTTATCTGGTGCTGTGACCTGGATATTAATGCTCTGGTGGTGCCGTTCACCTGAATCAACAACCTTTTGAATGAGTGCATCTATTTTTTCACCATCCGTGCAGGTGAAAATGGCGTCCGCATCTACTCTCTTTAAAAAGTCCGCCTGGATATCTTTAAATACGAGACTAATTTTATGGCTACTCCTACTTATCATATGCATTGCCAACAAGCCTGAGGCGAGATCAGCACCTACAGCTAAAACACCAAAATACAGGCTCTTCAAGTGATTTTGGGTCCGCTGGCGCAAGGGAATTCTTATAATACATTGGCTTTGATCCAATTGAAGTACCTGAGGTCTTACAAAAAATATGAGAGGTATCTTGGTGAATCCAAAATACCTGACGGCAAGAGTTTGTTTCCAGTTTGTTTTCATAGCGATTTAGCAGGATAACCTGCTCCCTAATTTTTTTAAGGAGTGGCTTCTGATTATGCGAATTGACCCCCCGTGATTATTTACTACCTAAAGAGTTCTTTCATATTTGATGCCAAACTATATCAAACGCTGAATTGTTTCTTTTAATTCCGCCAGGCGAAAAGGTTTGGTCATAAAGTCGTTGCAGCCGGCACCCATGCATCTGTCCCTATCAGCGGCAAATGCATGCGCAGTCAAGGCAATAATGGGAACCCGATCCCATTTATCATCTGCTCGAAGGAATCTAGCCAGATCCAGCCCGTCCTCATCACCTCGGAGGGATAGATCCAGTAAGATTAGCTGAATATCATGAGCATTGAGCTTCACTTTGGAATCGGCCACTGATTCAGCAAAATGAAGTGTATAGTCCTTCTTTAAAGTAAAGCTAGCCAGCTTCTGGGAGTTGGGGTCATCTTCAACAACAAGAATACTCAATCTTGAAACCTCACTTGAGGCATCGAGCTCAACGATCGGAGCAGACAAACCTGGTTCAGCAATATTGGTTGCAGGGGTTACTGATGCATCACCTGGAAAATAGATTATAAATTTGCTGCCAATATTTTGCTTACTTTCAAAGCGTATCTTGCCGTTGATCAATGTGAGGTATCGATGGGCAAGCGCTAGTCCCAGACCCATTCCCTGGAAATTTTTAGTGTAGCCCGTACTTTCCTGAGAAAAGACATTGAACATGTGATCCTGGTATTCTTTGGACATCCCAATACCCGTATCTTCAATAGTGATTCTCACAGAACCATCGACAATTTCAGTAGTTAGACTGACATGGCCGGAGTTAGTATACTTAATCGCGTTGTCTATCAGATTGGAAATGGACTGGGAAGCACAATATTTATCAGAAACGATATGTATATCCGCATTTGGGACATTGATATGAAGTTCTAGATCTTTGGCTTTGGCGGCCGATTTGAATGAAGCCCCCAAATTTTTTATGATTTCCCCCAGATCAATCTTCTCCGTCTTTAGCTCAAACGTCCCCGTTTCAATTTGTGAAATGTCAAGTATATGGTGCACCGTCTGCGAAAGTCGTTTACCACTCATATAGATGGTCTCAAAATAGACTTGCAAATCCTCATCAATTTTGCCGGTGACTTTTTCTTCGATCAGTTCTGTAAAACCAAGAATTGAATTCAATGGCGTCCGGATTTCATGACTCATATTGGCCAGGAATAAGGCTTTGACCTCCTCATTCTTCAAGGCCTGTTCTTTAGCGGAGATGAGCTCAATCTCGGTATTCTTCAGGTTGGTGATATCAGTAGCATAGTAGTGCAGCAGATTCTGGTTCTGCAGAAAGTAGGCTGACCAGAGCAAGTGCATCCCTTCCAAAGACACTTCACGTGAAGGAATTTGACTCTGGTCTGACGCAGAGGTACTTATATCGGCTTTATAAGTCTTTGGTAAGATCTGAGAAACTTGAGAAATATCCAGATTCATTTGGTCAAGTAGTTTGATCCCAGCCGGATTTATATAGCTGGGAACGCCCTTTAAATCTACCTCAATGACGGGCATGGGGTTAGCAAGTGGAAAAAAAGCTAGTCTTTCAATCTCTTTCTGAGCCTTATTCTGTTCACTGCTTTCATGCGGTTTTATCTTATCAGTCAATTTTGGTGTTCACCTTATATTTTTATCCCCCATTTCAAAGGACCAAGCATCTGCACTAAAATTATTTCGCTACTAATTTATCGCGCTTATGGATGTAAAAATAATAGTAAATCGATCCCAAACTAGTCAAACCAAGACCGATGAGGGATGGAATTAAAGTTGTCATAAGCGTAATAACAAAAAATGTCGCATATATCACGAATACAATGATCAGACTCCAGGGATAAAGCCAGGCTTTATACGGTCTTAAAACGTCGGGATATTTCTTTCTGAGAACAAAAATGGCCGCAAACACCATCAGATTGAACACAGTACTCGTAGCTGAGAAAAAATCAATAATGGTCTCGTAAGAGTTGGCTGCACTGACTGCAAAGGTCAGCAAGACGGTTGCCCAGAGAGCCTGACCAATCAAAGCATTGTTAGGGGTTTTGTGCTTTTTACTGAGAACTGCAAACTTTTTAAAAAACATTCCGTCCCTTGCCATGGCCTGCCAGGCGCGGGCTTTACAGAGAATCTGAGTGCTTACATTCCCAAAAGTATTAAACATGACGGCGACTGAGATTAGGATCCCGCCTGTGGCTCCCAGGGCAACCCTCATGGCTTCAGTTGCCACCCACTTGGAGTCAGCTATTTGAGCTGGAGTTAATTGGTAGAGATAGGCGGAGTTTGCGCCCATGTATAAAACCATGACCCCGGCGATACCAATAAAAAGGGAGAGGGGCAGATTACGCCGTGGATTCTTCACCTCCTCAGCGATATAGGTGGCACCCTCCCAGCCACTAAAGGCAAAAAAGGCGTAGCGTAAAGCGGCACCAACAGCCAGAAATGTGGATCCGTTAAATGCATCAGGCATGAGGGGGTTGACAAAATTTGAGAATGAGCCCGTCGACCAGCTCGTAAAACTGGCACCGATAATACCACCAACTGCAACAATTTTAATAGCACCAAAAAAGTTTTGAATTTTACCACTGAGCTGAACCCCGAATAGATTAACGATGGTGAGCAGCCAGATGGTTGTGAGGGCAATCAGGTAGAGTGTTATCTGCCCAAAAGCCTCTCCAAAAGCAATAATCCAGAGTGCTTTGAGATATTCACCAAATATGAGTGCCACAGCCGCAATAGCGGCAGTCTCTGATACAAAAAACATGGCCCAGCCCCGTAGAAATGCCCAGAAAGGGTGATAAGCCATTTTCAAATATACATAAGGACCGCCGGAGCGAGGCATCATCGCAGCTAACTCTGCATAGACTACAGCTCCAAATATGGTTACAACCCCTCCCAGTACCCACACCAGACCAAACAATGAAGTACAACCGACCAG
>JABIFG010000059.1 GCA_018650795.1 Fidelibacterota bacterium | reverse complement strand
GTTTCTTTTGATCGCTTTTACTCGTCTCTCTACTTCTGACTTTGGGCTCATTATTGGCTCCTTTTTCGGGTTGTTAGCCGCCCAAAGTATCTCTTATTTATTTAGATCAAATGAACCGAATTGGTCTGACTCCACACAGTTCAGCCCTTTTTTCTCAAGATCGCAACCTCTTTCAATTAGAAGTAAAGCGACATCCGAAAGTTTCTTTGTAAGCGTCAAGTATAAGAGAGTGTATTGATTCGTATGCATTGATAGGATGTCTGCTCCATTCTCTATAAGTAGAATAGCAACCTCGCTATGCCCATTGAGGATGGCTTGTACCAGCGCGGAGCCTTGGCTATGCTCCAACGGTATATTAATATCTGCTCCGTTGTTTAGCAGCTCCTGGACAAAATTCAATTTGCCCTTTGCTGCGGCGTAAACCAATGCAGTAGCTCCGTCACTATCTCTTATATCAATGTTATTAGTTGATTCAGCTAATATTTTAACAACTTCTAAAGAGTCATAGTCTATGGCTAAGTGAAGCGCTGTATCCCCTTTGTTATCTACGTGATCAACATTTATTCCCTTCTTGATCAGGTATCTTACCATTTTAACCTGGGCATTTACGGCGCAACGAAACAATGCTGTATGACCCCATTTGTCGACATCGTTTATGTATAGACCTTTTTCCAAGAGCACATCAATTAATTTTGTGTTTTCTATCACTGTTGCGCCGAATAGAGCACCAATTCCATCTTTACTTTTTGTTTTGATATCGCAACCTTTTTCGATCAACAAAAGAGCCAGTTCGGGCATGTTTTGATCTACTGCGTACATAAGAGGAGTGTTTCTATCTTTTCCCATCGTGATAACATTCGCCCCTTTCGCGATGAGGTATTTGGCAACTTCTTCGTGCCCTTTTTGTAAAGCATCTAGTAGCGGTGTATAATCAGATGCCTTTGAGACGGCGTTTAAATCTGCACCATGATCCACCAAGAGTTTCACAATCTTCAAATTCCCTAACGAAGCAGCTACCATCAAGGGGGTGTCATCGTTGCCATCTCGCATATCTATTTCATTGATATCATCAATGATGCATTTCACAATCTCAAAATTCTGGCCGAATATTGTTGCAAGGAAAACACTCTCCTTCCGCGAATTCTTATGCTGCGTATTAGCCCCGTGCGCAATTAATTTTTTAAATAATTTGACCTTACCTTCAAGCGCAGCAATAGTCAGCGCTGTATTGCCTTCGTCATCCGTACTCTCAATATCTCCTCCAGCTTCAAGATAATTTTTAATGATTTTCCATTGATTGTGGTAAGCAGCTTCAATAATGATATTCATATTTCTCCCCAAATTATATGTTCACTAAGGCTATTTCTATTTTGACAAGAAAAGTTAAAATACGATGCGCGTAGGATTGCTCAAAACAATAAACTGATAAGGATTATTAAACATTGTCTTATTATTTGATGATTATTACCAGTCTTCATTTATGGTGACAAATTTATTTGCTGAGAAACTTCTCGTATGAATCTCCCAGACACATTTTACCGACTAATCAATGGAGACTATCCAGATTGGGACAGCTTGGAATTTCTCAATAGTCAGACTGCAATTTCAAACCGGCACTTTCTTAAGTTCTTCAAGTTGCGTGGGTGGATATCTGGATTAAGCAAACTCACCCTTGGGGATCAGGATCTCGAGAACGTGGAACTGCCAGATAGGTTTGAGTATAAAGCAACCTTCAAAGATGAATTAGGTTCTCTTGAATTAAGCTCACCCGTTTATTCAGATGAGCGACAAGTTCATGCCCAACTTGTTGAGGCTTACAATTCTGAGTCAGTAATTGAGATGATGGTGTTTGTGTCACCAGCACCAAAAATTGACGCGAAGGGGCGTGTTAGAAACCACTCAGAGAAGGTCATCACCTTCTGGCCTGTACAGTTGCGAGTATTATATAAATTCGAGGAGGAGGGCTCATTTATATGGACTGGCAAGCACTGGCAAGTCAACTTTCGAGGCGAAACAATTAATTATCCAGATGAAAACGGGTTCTACTATATCCATGAACTCCTGATGAAGCCAGATGAATACATTTCATCACTGAATATGGCTGTTGGAAGGCGTCAGGTTACTGTCCCCAATATTGAATTGGCAGTATGGAAGGATTTCATGTTCAATGAGAAAGCAAAAGACTCTGAAATTGATGGGTATCTCCGGAAATTAAAGCCGAGAAACCGGACGATTGTGAAGAACCTAAACGCTGAGATTTTAAAAAGCCTGAAAGAAATTGGCAATCTAGACCCCCACGCCAACAAGGAAGAAAAAGAAACACTCGAAGCAAATCTTATACAACTTAAAGAGGAGATCTTTGAAGTTTTAGAGTTCCGAGACGACAAAGGTGATACAGCCACAAGCATTATCAAACATACAGCCAACTATGTGAGCAAGGCTATTCGAAGAGCCTTGGAAAAAATTAATAAAGAGCAACCCACCCTCCATGTCATCTTGGCGAATCGCCTTGTTACTGGTGCCCACTGCCTATACGTGAATCGAGTTGATCATCCTATTACATGGCTAACTTGATTTTTTTTGAGCCAACAATAACAACTATTTAACCTGCCTGCTGACCTGGTTTTCGTGTGTCATGGCATTCCATGGCACACAATATAGGTATAGACTACTTAACTCTCGTTAGCGATCGAGAGTACATCCTGCAAATCTGCAGGAACCATATCAACCAACAAAACGATATGAACAAAATTGCAAAGCTGCTCAAATCATGGCATAAGAATGTTAGAGCAGCATTATAACATGAAGGATGCCTCAAAGAAACTTGGCATCTCAGTCAAAACACTTCGACGCCTCATTGCTGCTAACAGTATACCCCTGTACAAAGTCGGTCACAATTATGTGGTTCGGGAAGCGGATCTCCTAGAGTTGCCAACAAGGGTATACAGCGTGGATGAAATTGCAAATGAGCTGTTAGGAGGTGAGAATTGATGGCCAGCATCCGGAAAGTGAAAACGAAAAAAGGCACTGGATATCACATCCAGTACTATGACACCGATGGAAGCAGGAAAAATAAAACGGTGTATGTCAGCCTAAAAAAGGCGAAAGAGATTGCAGCGAGTTTGGAAGTGAAGAAGTCGCTGATCAAAGCAGGCTTGGCTCCTGAACCCGCTTCCATGATAAAACTCGAGAAAGTAATCGACGATTACATGATCAACGGTACTCGATCAAAAACCCCCGAGACCATCAAGCGAGAAGAGAAGGTGTACAAAACCCTGAAAGCTGAGCTTGGCCAGGTTCCTATCAGCAGGATCACACCAAAGCAAATGGAGCAGTATTTCATAGCTCGGCAGGATGGCGGTGTTAGCCCCGCAGGTGTTGGGCTAGAGTTACGAACCATCAAGGCCTTTTTCAATTACCAGGTCAAGATGAAAACGCTGGCGCACAATCCAGCGGAAGGAATCAAGCCCCCCAGGCAAGAGCCGAAGCCAATTAGGTTTTTGACCCAAGAGGAAATCGGCCGCCTGCTTGAAAAAGTTGACGACCCAAACTACAAGGATCTGATCATGGCATACCTGAATACGGGGGCTAGACGGAGAGAGCTTTTGGCTCCGAATTTTGAATGGGCAGATGTCCAATTCAACCTCAATCGAGTAAGACTGAATGGTAAAGGTGACAAGGTTCGATATGTACCCATGAATGCTGTGCTCCGTGAGATTTTGGAGCGCAGAAAGGCAGATGGGCATGAATATCCGTTTAAGATGGACTACCATTGGATGTT
>JABIFG010000005.1 GCA_018650795.1 Fidelibacterota bacterium | reverse complement strand
TAGGTTAAGAAAACCCCTTCAAGATGAAAGGGCTTCTTTGCTATATAAACGCGTCAAATCATGTCACAGGATCACTAAAAGCGGACCTGGTTGCTGGGCATGTAAATGGTTCCACTTGCCGATAACTCATTAATTATTTGATAAATAACTTATCAGGGTTTGATTTGCAATTATCTTCGGCAATATTTGAAAGGGAATCCTATGTTAAAGAAACTAATTCTGTTCGTTACTGTATTCATCCTGATCACTTGTTCAGCTCAACAGGAAGATATCCGTTATCTCATTCGTCTGGATGATATGGGGATGTGTCACTCACTCAATTTAGCCATCGAACAGGTCGCTGAAACAGGGATGCCCTTTTCTACATCGGTGATGTTTGCCTGTCCCTGGTATGAGGAAGCCGTTGAGATTCTTAAAATGCATCCACATGTCAGTGTGGGCATCCATCTCACCCTGAATGCAGAATGGGCGGGAAATCGCTGGGGACCCATACTGGGACCAGAAGCAGTGCCCAGTCTCGTGGATAGCGATGGCAGCTTTTTCCCCTCACGTACAAAATTGTTCGCCAATCAGCCAGACAAAGGAGAGATCACCCGTGAGTTACGAGCTCAGATAGAACGGGCCATGTCGACCGGACTGAAGATTGACTATCTGGACTATCATATGGGGGCTGCAGTCCAGACCCTGGAGTTGCGCAAAATGGTTGAAGGCCTGGCAGCTGAATATGGATTGGCTATGTCAGGATATTTTGGTGAAATCTATTCCAATGTGACCTATGCTGCCGAAATCGGAACCAAGAGCGATAGCCTGTTGGCCCATGTGGGCAGTATGGGACCGGGACTCAATATGCAGGTTGTCCATGTCGGTCTGGATGAGCCTGAAATGCAGGCCATGCAGGATTTAAATGAATTTGGTCTCAAAGAAATGAGCCGACATCGTCAGGACGAACTCAAAGCTGTACTGAACCCAGAGCTCAGACAGTTAATTAAGGATCGTAGAATTGAGCTGGTCACCTATGGCAGCCTGGTAAAAGATCAGGGTCTTGAGAGTATGCAGCGACCAGCTATCGAGGAATATTAAATTTCTAATTGATCCCGCGATTGGTGAAACAACAATCTTTGAAAACAAGCTTGCTCCCGCAGGGACAAATCTCTGATAATTCAACATCAATGCTGGGAAAACCCTGGTCTTTTTCTTGCATCCAGGCCACAATATTTGTGGCAGGTTGACCCAGCTCAAGGATTTCCTTAAAGACCCCCAACTCTGGTCGAATTGACGTGAAAAACTGCTTGTAACCTCCACACAAATAATTGTGCCCTTTTTCCCCATTGGGTCCCGGTACAAATCGATGCTTGGGACATTCCCCATGACAGAGGTATAGTACCTCACAATCTCTGCATATTTGAGCCAGGTTGGCTTGCTTGTCGGCTCCAAATTCTTGCTGAGCTGGAGAATGAACCAGATCCAGGAGAGGAGATGCAACTAAATTTCCCAACTGATACTCTGGAAACACATAATGATCACATGAGTAGAGATCACCATTGTGTTCAACTGCCAGGGCTTGTCCGCAAATAGCATTCCAGACGCAGACTCCAGCAGGTCTACCCATCTCATTGGCTAAGGCGGCTTCAAACTGTTGCACAAAGATGGTACCCACATCCTCACGGACCCAACGCTGAAAGATCTTGGTCAAAAATTGACCATAGGCTTCTGGATCTACAGACCAGGTAGTCATTTCAACATTGTCTATTTCATGGGGTGCAGCCAATGATCCATCTGGCCTTGTTCGCTCTACAGCAGGAATAAATTGCCAGTACTCACTGCCATTCGATTTCAGGAAATCATATATTTCTAAAGCATGGTCTTGATTGCCTCGATTAATCACAGTCAGAGTATTGAAATCAATGTTATGCTTTTTAAGGAGTTCCATTCCAGCTGTAACCTTATCATAGCTGCCCTGGCCATCATGACCCAAACGATACTTGTCATGGAGATGTCGGGGACCATCGATAGAAATACCTACGAGAAAGTTGTTCTCAAGCAGGAATCGACCCCAATCCTCATCCAGAAGAATTCCATTGGTCTGGATGGCATTGGTGATCTGTTTACCCCGGGAGTGTTTCTGCTGTAATTTGACAATTTCCTCAAAATAGGGGACACCAAGTAAGGTAGGTTCCCCGCCCTGCCAGGTGAAATGGACAGAATTGGTGGGTTGGGATTCGATATTTTGGAGGATAAATGACTCCAGAATTTCTGGTGCCATTTTGAAAGTAGAAGCCTTTGGAAATAGAGACTCCTTCTCCAGATAGAAACAGTAGTCGCAGTTCAGGTTACAGCTTGGTCCCACGGGTTTAGCCAGAACATGGAAGGGGGTTCCACTATTTTTAATCATCTGCCTTGCCTCGTATGCATGGGTGAAGATAGCCGGGGAATAGGAATCTTTTACTGATTTTGGGTAATTGCCCTTTTATGGCGAATATGAAAGCCCCGAACAGTATCTCCATGTGGCCAGAGATGTTGAACGGGGCTAGGAAGTATTTTGCTATGAAAATGACTTAACGCAGTAAGACCATCTTCACGGTTTGACTTTGGGTGGGGGTCTGTAGACGACAGAAATACACACCCGTACTAACCAGACTCCCTTGACTATTTTTACCATTCCAGACTATTTGATACTGTCCGGCTGTTTGAAAGCCCTGGGTAAATGTAGCGAGTTCTCTACCTGCAATATCAAAAATTGATAGACTCACCTCGGCCGGTTTGTTCAGACTATAATTGATATTGGTGCTGGGATTAAAGGGGTTTGGATAGTTCTGGTACAGACTAAAGCTTTCAGGACCAGAGATAATTTCATCATCAAGAGCGAGTGTGCTGGTCACATCCCCGGCTACAACAAGCTCACTAAAATGAGCCACTGCAGAGTATATTCTGTTATTGTACTCATCTACAATCGTATGAGTTATGCCAGTGTCATCAAAATAGATAGAATCACCGTCGGTCATACCGAAGTAGAGACCTAAGTTTTCAGGAAGCAATCCGAGATGACTTAGTAATCCGCGCTTATAGATCATTCCGGCTATGAGGGGGGTGTTGAAATAATAGGGTTCCACAACTGTTGAATCATCTGTCATGACCTTGAATTGTACACCAGCCACCACATGGTTATGCCCATATTCCACCGTATCGGCGCCAACCTGGAAAAAGCCTGGTAAGGCTACATGGATACGGATGTCCTCAGACAAACATCCCACTGGAAAATAAACACTGCTACCATTCAGGATATTCAGAGGATGGGGAAGACCACTAATTTTCCAGTATTCGCCTTCTTCCAGCTCACGCATCACAGTATACCCATTAGGGTTCGGTGAATCTCTGGTTATCTGAATATGATTTATCCCCGTGGTATCCAGACTGCTGTCAGCGGCAATAATAAAACTCGCCCCACTACGATCCCCAGAGAGTGCTTCTATCAGGGCGAAGCCAGGTGATTCAACCTGTAGGAGCCCTTCCTCTGATAATGCTCCTATAGGCATACCCAGCAAACTCCAGGTTATAACACTATCCTCAGGAACTAGTGTATCTCCATAAAAAGCCTCAAATTGAATTTGATCACCCACTACCAAAAGTGTGTCAGTTGGTGCAATGAAGAGATACTCACTCCCATCATCATCAGGTGGATCCTCTCCTGGTGAAACAATGGTAATCATGATCTGATCCGAAAGGGTATCCAGTTCGGCAGTGAGCAGACACTCCCCGGGAGAGGAGGGGTAAAACCAACCTGACTCATCAACCTCACCTTTAGAACTAGGGTGAAGCGTCCAGCTTGCAGTAGTATCGAATTCGACACCATTTGTGTCATAGTAACTCACAGAAAATTGTAATGAATCATTCAAAAATATGTCAACATCACCGGGATTGATTTCGATTCGTGGTGATTCCTGAGAGAAACCCCCGAGAGGGATCAGAATCACAAGTGTGATCACAACAGAATAAAACGTTCGCTTTTGCATAATAATACTCCTCACTCCAAAATAGTTTTGGATGCTGTTTTTAGCGACTAACCACCATGATAGTTGATGAAGCAGCAAAATCATCACCACCTCCAGTCATCCCCTCCAGGGTGAGTGTAGCTTGACCAAGATTCAAAGCACCGGAAATCACCAATGCTTTGACAGCTGACATGGAAAACTTTGCCACGAAATTGCCGCGGGAATCAGCCTTCCATGACTGAATTTCCAGGCCATTCAATGTCACTGTGGCGGCCACAACACTTGAATATGGTAAATTTGTATGGACAGTTACCACGGTACCGTTACTCCCAATGTTGAGAACATTTGGAGCAATGCGGATAGATGTTGCCAGCAGGATGACTGGCAATAATATCAATACAGCAAATACTTTGATGGGTTTGTTTAACTGCATGATATCCCTTCCATAAAAATTATTTATCATCGAAATGATAAGCGGCATAAATATATGTAGTTGATAAAGTTTACTGGTTGATATAAGTCACACAAAAGAAGCATATCATTAGTAATAACAAGGATTTACAAAAATAACTATTGATGCTATTAATATTTTGGGCTGGTCGTCGAGAAGAATATGATGAGGATGGCAATATTTTGATTCTATAGTCTACCTGAAATGACTGTCAGGCGATAATTAAAGCGGGTGCTTACATGGTTCTAAACCCGAATTACCTTCTTTTTCCTGTTCTGTTCAAAGCGCATCTGCAGCATTTCAACAATGATGGCAAAACCCATGGGGAGGTAAATAAAAGTTCTGGGAACATGTTGATGCAGGCCTTCGATAAATAGAGTTACTCCAATGGTGACCAGAAATGAAAGGGCCAGTATTTTCAGGGAGGGTCTAGCAAGAATGAATTCGCCGATGGGTTTTGCAAAGGCCAGAATAGCCAGGAACGATACAATCACTGCTGGAATGATTACCCATATTTCTCGTGTGAGCCCGATGGCTGTAATGACCGAATCCAGGGAGAAGACGATATCAAGGAGAACGATATCTCTAATTGCTTTAGCAAAATTCGCTGGACCAGCTGTTGTTTTAGTATCACCATCTTCAATTATTTCCACAGTGTGATGAATTTCTTTAATGGCTTTCCACAACAGGAACATGCCACCACTCAGCATGACCAAGTCGCGAACTGAAAGACCAAAGATGATAGATTGTTTGATACCAGTGATGGCAAGCAGCAACGCCAGTATGGCGATGCGCAGGATCAGGGCGAACAGTAGACCAAGATATCGCGCCCTTTCACGGCGGACCTCTTCAACACGTGCCACCATGATAGAAATCACCAGAATGTTATCAATTCCCAAGACGAGTTCCAGTCCCAGGATAAGGGCAAATGTGGCGATATGATCAATCATGTTGAGTCCATTTCATATTTTTTTTGTTAAAGGTGCGCCACTCACAATATTGGGTCGGGCGCCTGGAGAATTCACATTTTGAAAATGCAAAGTAACCTTCGACCTCAAGGTGGCAAGTTTAATTCTTGATCAGAAGATGCTTGTCAGACCTGCTTACACATACATAACCCCACCATTTGCCTCGGTAATTTCTGAGATAATAAAGCATGATAGTTTTTACTTGCATTTTGGGTGTGCCACATGTACCATCACGGTAAGTGGTACAGAAAGGACCCTGAATTTTATGGACATCATTATAGATATCGAAAACTCGACCCCACTGTTTACACAGCTAATGGATCAGATTAAAGCAGCCATTGTTGATGACACTCTGTTGCCAGGCGCTGCCTTGCCCTCCATTAGGCAGCTTGCCAATGATCTGGATCTCAATAATAAAACAGTAGCCAAAGCCTACAGGCTATTGGAGCGAGATTCCATCATACAGGCCAAAGGCTATCGAGGAACTTTTATTCACCCAAATGCCAAAGCAAATTGCGCTGTGGATCTGAATGAGTGGGTCATAGAAAAATTAACCGAAACCATATCAAGTTTCAGATCATCGGGTGTTACCGACTCTGAAATCCGCATCGCCTTTGGAAATGTGATGCACAATCGTAGCAACTAAGGAACCAATAATGCCAGACAATATCATATTTTACATCCTATTCTTAAGTCAGATTATTCTAATTTCTTATTATTACCCAAAGCTAATTGTTAATCAGATGAAAACAGTCCTCGCCAACTACCCACCTGAGCAATACCCTAAACTTTACCCGAAGCCTGTGGAATATTACAGGATGGGTCAACGCATATATCGGGTTGTTAATCTGGTCATTCTCATGTTGGGAGCCATCCTCATGTTGGCCATCGCTAAATGGGATTATAGCTCAACAGATAAAATCTCTGAGGCCATCCCCTTTGCCTATTGGGCGGTGCAAATCATTCCCATCCTCATTATGGAATTGCTGGGTTTTACAAATTTCAAGCTGATGCGTAAAGCCAATACTAAAACGACTCGTTATGCTGAATTGAATCCCAGGCGACTGTTCGATTTTATTTCTCCTGGTGTGTTTACCCTGGCCATAGTAATGTATGTTGCCTGTCTTCTGTTTTTCTACAGTCTCCATCAATTCTCTTTCCATCCCAGCAATGATACCTTTGTCATATTTGTTACTCTGACGCTCATGAATTCGTTGTTCGCTGTAATTATTTTCAGAAATATGAGGGGTAAAAAATTGGATCCACATCAAGCCCATGCTGATCGGATGCGTCAAATCGAAATATCCACAAAGTCTTTATTTGTTATGAGTATTGTGGCCAGCATCTTCCTAATTACAGTTGAGGTTATGCAGGGGCTTGAATTGAAGTTCCATATAGCCAGTCTTATGAGTGTCTATTTACAGTTGACCATTTTTCTAGGTCTCGGATCAATCCTGCGCAACATTTGTATTGATGACATCAATTTTGATGTTTACCGGAAGGAGGGATAGAAGTGGAAACTGTGGGAATAATTGGGATGATTTTCGCCATTGCCGCCCTGCAACAGATTTCCAAGTTGAAGCAGCAAGTTGAGACTTTGAAAAGACAACTTAAGGAGTCTGGAGTGATCGACAAGCAGGCTTAATATTTTTGATTAATTGTTCTTAATTTAAGGTCTATCATTCTCGAGCCAGCCCCACATAAATAACTGGTTCTTAATTGGCAATAAAATTAAGTTGAGCCAATGTTAGCACTAGAAAATCTCAATATTCATATCGTAGATGACGATCCTGATGTACTCGTAGTGGTGAGAGCCCTTCTTGAGGACTACAAAGCGAATGTAAAAACCAATACTTCAAGTAAAAAAGCTCTCGGTGAAATAATAGAAGATCAGCCGGATCTGGTCATCCTGGATTTGATGATGCCTGAGATGGATGGGCTGGATATGTGTCGCCTTCTGCGCGAAGAAGCTGACCTTGCAGCTATGAAAATCGTGATTTTCTCTGGAAAATCCTACGAACAGGATCAACAGCGGGCCTTTTCTTTTGGGGCAGATGGCTACCTGACAAAACCTCTCATCACCGATGAGTTTATTGCGAAATTGCAGGACATTGTTGAGGAGAAGGTTGAAGTAACCTATTGGGGTGTGCGAGGGACACTACCAGTTCCAGGGGAAGGTTCCCTCCGCTATGGTGGCAACACCATGTGCACTTCAATCCAATTTCCTAAAGACAACCTCTTTATACTGGATGCAGGATCGGGTATCAAGCCATTATCAGATTACCTTCTGGGACAGCAGCGAGAGGCACTACACGCCAAAATTTTCATTTCACATCCCCACTGGGATCATATCAATGCACTCCCATTTTTTGTTCCTCTTTACATACCCGGGAATGAATTCGAAATCTTTGGCGCATCACACGGTCATGTAACGATGCGTGAATTGATTTCGGCCCAGATGGATGGGGTATATTTCCCTATTAGGATTAAAGAATTTGCTGCCCGAACCTATTTTCGTGATCTCAAAGAAGAAGAATTTAGAATTAATGATATCCTGGTGAAAACCATGCTGCTTTCCCATCCTGGGACCTGTCTTGGCTACCGCATGGAATACAAGCATCGATCAGTTTGCTATATCACAGATAATGAGTTATTTCCCGAAGGAACCAGGGAATACAACGCAAATTACTGGGAAAAATTGACCGCATTTGTACAGGGGACCGATATTCTGATTACCGATGCAACTTATACTGATGAAGAATACCTCAAGAAAAGTAAGTGGGGTCATTCCGCCGTATCACAAGTAGCAAAGCTTGCCCATGATGCAGCAGTTAAAGAGTTACATCTGATTCATCACGATCCTGATCAAAACGATGATGATATTGATGCTAAGCTGGAAACGGCTCAAAATCTTTTAGCTGAGTGGAAGTCAAAAACCAAATGTATAGCCCCTCAGGAACGTCAGAGTTTTAAAGTAAGCTGATACCTGCTTTCCCGGGAATTGGATTCCCCGGGTCCAACCAAACAAATGATTATTATATCGTTTCGAAAAGACACCTAAAAAAGGTTAATTAGAGTCTGGTTTTAAACTCTTCTTTCACAACGAAACAAACGAATACATTTAATGCTATAATTAGACGGGTAGCCGCAAACAGAACTTATTGCCCTTTGGCTGATTGGGTTCAACCCAGACCTGTGCACCGTGGGCCAGCGCAATTCTTTTTACTATCGCAAGTCCCAAGCCCTGTCCCCGCCGCTTGTCTTTGGTGATTTGAATGCGACGTTCAAAGATACGGGCTCTGTCCTTTTCTGGAATGGTGTCACCCAGATCATTTATCTCGACGACAATGGAGTCCTTTTTGCGCAAGGTTTGGATATGGATTGCTTTGCCCTTATTGGCATACCTGATGGCGTTACTAATATAGTTTTTGAAAATCTGGGCAATCAGGGGATTAGCGGTAATAGTTATATCTGCTGGAACATCCATTGTTAGAATTATGTGAGCATTTTGTATATCTAAATTGAATTCTTCAATTACTTCCTTAAGGATTTTTAGCAAATTTAGTTCCTCAAGGGGTATTGTTTCACCCAGAGTAGCCCTGGATAAAATGCTGGCGTTCTCCAATTGAGTTAATAGTTCCTTGCTACCTAAATGAATTACACCGATCATTTTATTATCAGGATTTTCCTCCATAGCCTTGTGGGAAAGGCTATAGATAGTACCAATAGGATTTTTCAGGTCGTGTGTAATGATATCCAGAAGTAGTTCTTTTATGCTATCAGCCTCTACCAACTCTTGCTCCACCCGCATTTTATCAATGATTTCATCCTGTAACTTTTGGTTGCTGTTAGATAAGGCGATGGTTCTTTTCTCAACGCGGTTTTCAAGATTTACATTGTGGTCAGTCAATGTTTGATTCATATGGCCAATCTTATCCACCATGATGTTAAAATGGTCTGCGAGACTGCCAAATTCATCTTTCGATTTTAATTCAACTCTTGATCCAAAGTCCCCCCCTCGAACCTTAATTGTAGCAGCATTAATTAAGGTCAAGGGCTTGCTGATGGTTTTTCCATAAATATATGAAACAATAACGAGGATGATTATAATTGAAAATCCAACTTTGAGAGTAGATAAATAGCTCGCGTATAATGGAGCCAGGACCTCCTCAAAGGGACGGGTGCAGATGATGTACCAGGATTCACCTAAGTTGCCCTTCTTGTGATCTATGGATTCAAAAGTCCCACCGAAGTTGTATTTTCCATCCTCTTTGGAAAGACTTACCGCTGCATAACCAAAAATATTCTCAGAATTATGGTCAATAAAAGAGCCGGAGTGGTTTAGCATAATTTTTTTCTGCGCTGTTTCTGTGATTCTGGTACTTAGCGGTTCAACACCGTTAGCAACCACTACAAGTCCACCTGATCGAACCAGCCTGTACTCTCCAGGAACATGCTCAGTTATTTCCAGGAGAGATGCACTGAGGTCACCAATAATATTGAGGTTACATTTCAGAATACCAATTACTTCATCGCCATCCCTTATAGGGACAACGATTCCAATAACATATCCTCTGACACTATCATCATAACCCCGGTAATCGATAAAGACTGCTCCATCCCCCTGGTTATGAGCTCCTAGCCACCAGTATTTGTGGCCATGGGCATAAGTAGACAACTTTGCAGTGGAAGCAATCAGAGCTCCAAATTTATTGGTGAGGAAGATCTCCCCATAATTGCCCTCAAACAGAATTTGTTGATTTTTGAAAACCTGAGATACCGGATTGTCAGTAAATTTTAAAATAAAGTTGTTGGTGGGATCGCTAATTGATTTCCACTTTTCATCTTCAGTTTGTATGAGATGTTTCCTTTGGTCTCTCGACAGACTAGCAAAGCTTTGATTGCTTTTATTCAGAGCTTCTGTAAGCGTGGGGATATTCCCAAGAGTTACTGCTGTTTCGACTTTTTCAGTGAGTAGTATATCAATGTCACTTGAAACATGAGTTGCCAAAAACTGAGTATTCAACCTCCCGGTCTCTACTGTGTTTTCGTAGCCGAATTTGAAGTCTATAAATAAAGCCAGTGCCAGTATGATTACGCTCGTTAGAAAAACAGTGAGAGAGAGTTTATTCGAAAATTTCATACCGGCATTCCTTAGCTGGTGAATAATGTCTTAAATGAGTAGGGGGTCATGTAAGCGAAGTTACTTCAAAAGCTTCATATACTTGCTCACTGCACCCAGCAACACATCACTCATGATAGGTTTGGTGAAGAACTCAACCGCCCCAGCTTCAAGTGCATCTGATCGGTTTTGTTCAAACGCATGTGCAGTAACAGCGAGGGCGACTGGATTATTGGGATACTCCTGTTGCAGATACTTTATCAGATCTATTCCGTCTTCACTCCCGGGTAATGAAATATCTACAATAGCAACTCCAAAAGTTTGCTCCAGTAGGATCTTTTTGGCCTCAGCCACGCTGGGTACCATACATATCTCGTGTGTACCTTCAAAAATGACTGAATAATATTGCTGGGATGAGAGATCATCTTCAACGATTAAGATTTTTATGCTGGTATCAGCCATGAGCCTGATCCTCTATTTTTGGAAAAGTGAGTGTAAAAGTTGACCCCACATCTTTATGACTGCTTAATATAAGTGTCACATGATTTAATTTCAGGTATTGCCTTGTGAGAGCCAGTCCCAGACCTATTCCCTGATACTTTTTGGTGTACCCTTCACTCTCTTGTGTGTAGGGCTCAAATATACGTTCCTGGTTTTCCTCGGAAATTCCGATCCCAGTATCGATGATTGTCAGCACGACGTGATCATTTTGCTGCTCCAGCTTAAGCTGGATACTCCCTGCATGGGTATACTTAATGGCATTTTCTGTCAGATTCAACAGTGCCTGCTGGATACTGTATTCATCTGCGAATACCATGATATCTTGATCAGTACCTTCAGAGCCTAGCTCTAGTTTCTTTTCGTTTGCGGATAGCTTGAGTTCCTGGATAGTGGAGACAACCAGTTCACTCAGATTGAGTTTCTGTGGATGAAGGCGAAGTGAACCTGCATTCAATTGGGACAAATTCAGGATGGCATCCACGGTGTGCATAAGACGATTCGTTGCAAGTTTTATGTAAGAAAATATTGTCTGATCTGTCGCACTGGCTTCCTCCGCAAACTTCTTCCCAAGCAGATCAGAAAAGCCCAAGATACTATTGAGGGGGGTGCGGATTTCATGGGAGATGTTGGCGATAAATTGATCTTTCACTTCATTAGCTTGCTCGGCTTCCAGTAGTGCCGCTGATATCCTGAGTTCAGCTTGTTTGCGATTGGTGATGTCTCTGTTGTTTCCTCGTCGACCCAGATATTCCCCATCCTCGTCATAAACGGGGTTACAGTTATGTTCCACCCATATCTCAGAGCCATTCCTATGCAGAATTGGGAATTCAAGTTTGTGGACTAGTGAGTCCTGATTCTTTTCAGATTTAAAATGTTCAATAACTGATGACCGATGATCCTCGCGGGTAATTCTCGTTATTATCTCAGGATCTTTTAAAAACTCCTCTGCAGTATATCCGGTGATACGCTCACACGCTGAAGAGTGATAATTATTTTGAGTATTTTCTCCAAGTAAGTATTCCCAATCATAGGCATAATCAGCCAATATCTTGAATCTTTGCCGGCTGTTGATTACTTCTTTTTCAAAACGTTTACGCTCAGTGATATCCCTGGCAATTCCCAGGACAAGGGTCTTACCTCTTATTTTTACAGGGTGGGTGGATATTTCTACCTGAATCTTATTCAGGTCCTTTCTGATTAACGTGAACTCTTCTGCCCCAGTAGATTTACCACGAACATTACGAGCCATCAATTTGACAGCCCTGGGAAGGTCAGCTGGTGTGATTAATTTTAATTTAAGAAAACTCTTACCAATCAGCTCCTCTTTTTTGAAGCCCATAATTTTCTCAGCAGCTTTATTGCCATCAATAAAGCTGCCTTTCAAATCTGACAGGTAATAGGCCTCAGGAGCCTCATCAAAGATGATCTTAAAGCGTTCCTCCGAGCTCAGTAATTTTTCTTCAGCATGCTTGCGGTCAGTAATCTCTGAGATTAATCCGAATATCTGTTCAGGGGATCCCTCATCGCCCCTCAGGAAGATGGACTCTTTGGAGCGGAGCCATCTCCAGCTACCTTTTTTATGCTTCATTCGATATTCGTGGGTGAGGACCTCTTTGTCCTGGAGCTGCTGATAACGAGGAAGAATCTTTTCTACATAATCCTCAAAATCATCAGGATGCATCAAGGTTATTAACATATTCGCCCCCAGCGACTGTATCTCTGCTACGGAATATCCCAGAATTTTCTCAATACCTTGATTGCTGTACTTATTCTTCTTTTCTACAATATCATAGACATATATGATGTCTGGGGAAGTCTCCAATAAAGTCTGATTAAAGATCTGACTCTCCCGCAATTGGTCCTCGGCTAATCGGTTCTCAGTGATATCTCGGGCTGAAGATATAGCTCCGATCTGCCCTTCATTGCTTTTAAGTGGCTGGCACCACCATGCCAGGAGACGTTTTTCACCGTCTTTTCGAAGCTGCCAGCTTTCGATGTAAATGAGGTTCTCCGTAATACCCCGAAAAATAGGTTCCACAATTTTGTAGGTATTCTGCTCGCCTTCAAAATAAGATTGTGCCTCTTTACCAATGACATCATTTCCGAAAAACTCAAAACCGGCTTTATTTGCCCAGGTATAGACATGCTGGTCATCTACCTCCATAATGATATCCGGGACAGACGCAAGGATAGCCTCATTTCGATCTTCGCCCTGCGTGAACTTCTGCTCTAAATTTTCTTGCGTGACTCTGAGTCGGGCATTTATCCTCGCTATGTAAAGAATAACCCAGAGTAGCAGAAGAACAGCCAATACAGTCAAGATGAACCAACTCCAGTACAGTTTGACAAATCCCAGAATTGAGACGTCATGCTGAACATTAAAAGGTTCAATTTTTAAGTCTTTCAACAATGCTAGAACTTCATGATACGAAAGGGGGATCCTCCAGCCTGTATAGCCCCCTTCATGGGCTGCCAGGTCTTCTGGTTTCATCTGGAGCAAGGCAATTGTAACCCTTTGTTCCAAAAGATCATTTGTATGTTGGAGGGAGGCAAATGGCCACTCCGGGTATAGTCTGGTTGAATGCAAGAGCGGGAAGTCATCGTTCAAGAGCCCGATTATTTTAAAGTCACCCCGATCAATGTCCCCGCTTGCCACCATATTTTCCAGGATACCTGTTCTTATGGCTCCAATATCCACTTGCTTCTGAAGCACATGTCGAACAACCTCTTTCTGTAGACTGTTTGGCGAAAAAAGAACTTCTGAACAATCCTCGAAGGGTTCAATTCCCACTTCAATAAGTTCGCGATACGCCATGCGCCAGCCACCAAAGGATTCTAGATGCACCCCCATGATCGATTTGCCGACCAGATCATTAAACTCATTGATATCATCCCGGTCTGCGCGAGTGAATATCACTCCACCATACTCAGGAAACCCACCACGCTCAGTCATATTGATGAGTGTGACCAACCTGGCTACTCCATAGTTGACACTTAAATCAATATATGCCGTTGGATTTGTAAGGACAAAATTCACTTCACCTTTTTCAATGACATCGTGCATTTCATCAAGTGAAATGACGGGTTTTATTAGAAAAGTATATCCCTCAATAGCATCGGATAAATATTCTGCTGTAGCGGTCCATTTATCAGTGGCCGCCACAACCCCACTAAGGGCTCTAACTGCTATTTTTACAGTGTCAACCTGCTCTGTAGCAAAGAGTTTTGCTTGAGTATTGACTGAACATAGGAGAAAAAAAATGATGATGCATTTGAAAGTGTGTGTACCCACAGGACCCCGCATTCCTGAAAAATTTGCCACATCAGTAAAAGAATAGCAGAAGCTTCAATATATTTCTGCTTGTAAAGTTAGGAATAATATTTGCTGTTTGTATAATATTCGTACCGAATCACCTGTTCGTCAGGTGCTACGAATGGTCATAAATATTACAGAAGGGGAATAGACTCCCTTATTTCGGATGCTGATATTCCACGGGATCCAGGCATATATGCTACAAACGGAATTTCAGTTTTTGGAGAATGTAATTGCAGGATTGAAATTGCTTGTGAGCTTATTATCTTAATACACGCGAAGAGGAGCTATTGCTAAATGGAAAATAATATTTCTACACTTGTCACTGCTGCAGCCACCATAGGTTTTGTACACACCGTTTTAGGCCCGGACCACTATTTGCCCTTTGTGGCCATGTCAAAATCTGGACGCTGGAGTATGATGAAAACAGCGCTCGTCACTTTTATTTGTGGGGTGGGCCATGTTGCTGGTTCTATTGTGCTAGGCTTCCTCGGAATATCATTGGGATTGGCACTGGCCAAGTTACAAGCCTTTGAGTCATTCCGTGGAGACCTGGCAGCCTGGGGTCTCATTATCCTGGGACTGTTATATACGGGCTGGGGTGTTCTACACGCCTCAAAAAATCGCCCCCATACACATAGCCACATTCATACTGATGGTGAGCATGAGCATTTTCACGGCCATATAGATGAACATGACCATGTCCATAAAGTAAAAGGTAAGGCACTCTTTTCTCCCTGGGCACTCCTCATAATATTTGTATTTGGCCCTTGTGAGGCACTCATTCCTCTGCTTATGTATCCCGCATCAGAGGGCAGTACGATTGGACTGGTAATGGTCACGCTTGTATTTGCAATCGCGACGATAGGAACCATGCTGGTCATCGTTCTTGGGGCAAGCTATGGTATTAAAATGATTCCCATGAAGAATTTTGAACGCTATACCCATGCTATAGCTGGGGTGACTATTTTGCTATGTGGAGTCTCAATCCAATTTCTGGGTCTTTGATTCACCGCTAAATCTCAGCAAATGCAGGTGTAGTTTCGTTAACAGGTTGCGCTAGGAATCACCCCTTGCAGCCTGTTTTGGTAATTCAATGTAAAAGACATTTCCAGAGGGGTGATTTGGTTCAACTCCTACGCGAGCATTCAGTGATTCAGCAATATATTTTACAATGGCCAAACCCAGTCCGCGGCCGCGTTTCTGACCCTTCTCAAGCTGAATACTGCGTAAGAAAACAGCTTCTCTCTGATCCTCCGCAATGGTTTGCCCCTCATCAGCAAAATTAAATCTAATTTTTTCTTCTGACACTTCGCAAGAGATCACCAATTTTTTACCCTGGGTGGCATATTTGGCAGCATTGCTTAGATAGTTTGTAAAAATCTCCTCAATCACAGGATTCGAATGCACGTTAATCTCGGAAGGGACTTGATTTTCAATCTCCAGATCAGCATTAGAAAAGGTCGGCTTAAAAATTTCAATGACGGAATCTAATAATTGAGAAACATCCATGAGTTCTTGATCTATGTGTTCATGCATAGCAACTTTTGAGAGGATGGTGGCATTATTCAATACCTGTACCAGTCGTTCCGTACTATTAAGAATCAAATCAATAGTTTCATCTTCAGGATTTTCCTCTTTCAGAATCTCAGAGATGCCTTGAATCACTGATACGGGATTCTTGATATCGTGAGTGATGATATCAAGGAGAAGCTCCTTGAGTGTATTTGACATAGCCAGCTCTTCGGCGAGTAGCTTGTAGCGTTGCTCAGATTTTTCCAGAGCTTGCTGGGCCTCTTTAATCTTTCGATAATCCTTACCCACAAGGATGAATCCTTCAACATGGCCATTCAAATCATGTACTTCTGAGACGGAATAGAGCATGGGAATTGATTCGCTGGATTTTGTTTTATATAAGACTTCTTCCTCAGAGTTGAGGTCTGTCAGGTTGTCTGCCTGCTGTCCCGTATTAAAGTTTTCATTTAGAATAATATTTACCGGTTTACCAAGCAGCTCTTGTTCAGCATAACCAAGCAGGTTCAATGTGGCCTGATTAACAGTTTTAATTCTAGATTCAGGATCAAGCTTCACCACGATAAGCGTATCGGCCATGGAATGGATTACATTTTCAACGTACTGCTTGGAAACGGATGTTTGATAAAGATCACTGATAGTACGATGGCCATTCCGCACGACCAACCAGACAAAGAGCGAGCCTAAAAGTAAAATTATGAAAAACAGCAAGTTTGACCTGTCTATTTCTCCGGGATCAATCTTCAGGAACACGATAAAATAGCCCATCCAGAATGCAACGATGAGTGACATGAGGATTTGCCAGGAGCGCTCATGTTTACCGCCCTTTAAAACCTGGAGTAGTTTATAGGTCTTCAACAGTGCCAAAGAAAGTAGCAGAATTCCAATGATTAGACAAAGGGTTGCCATCACGAGAGTGGTCATAAAAACTCCTTAGGTGTTATTGTGCAAAATGGTACATCCCCGGGTTTATCTGGATGTATTGAAAAGTTGAAAACCAAATTGGGTAATGCTAGTTTCCCAGCCTTTAAAACCTTCAATCATATAGCCCGACATAAAACATTGTAATTATAGCGTAGTATATGCTTTTGAGTTGTGATATTCTACTAAAGAATGTCAGTTCAGACTGTCTGAAGCTTCGAAACCTGTTTGGTTGCCACAACCAATTTCCGGAGGAGCACCACTCCGACTAAATTGGTTTCAATCTGAACCCGGAGACCCAAACCTGTTTGATTCGCTGCTTGTCCCGGCATAGCTATAT
>JABIFG010000058.1 GCA_018650795.1 Fidelibacterota bacterium | reverse complement strand
TTCTTTTGATCGCTTTTACTCGTCTCTCTACTTCTGACTTTGGGCTCATTATTGGCTCCTTTTTCGGGTTGTTAGCCGCCCAAAGTATCTCTTATTTATTTAGATCAAATGAACCGAATTGGTCTGACTCCACACAATATCATGGATAGTTAACTTTGTCTCTGACCTATACGGAATATTATAAGCTATTGTGGTTGTTGGATTAAACGGATTGGGGTAGTTCTGTTCTAGTGAAAAAGTTTCAGGAATCGTCCTCTTTTTACCTTCATCAATTGCAACAGTAAGGAAGTCGTGTTGAGCAATCAACAGTCCACCGTCATAATCTGCAATATATACAAGACTATCATTGATAGCTACATCAGCACACCAATCGATGGTATGAAAATTTGCTACCCTGTTTGGATTTGTTGGATCTGATACATCAACAACCTTCATACCACCGTTTTCCTTGGCAATGAAGAGTAAATCACCGCTATCACTGAGTTTAAAATTCCATCCACCTGGATCCCAAACCCCTAGTTGTGAAATTTCTGTTGGATCGCTCACGTCAAGTATGAATAGGCCTTCATTGTCAAGCATGTAGGCAATGCTATCACGAACAATTAATGAATTTCCCCAGGCCCATTCAACAGATCCCGTCCATGATCCTACAAGTTGAGGATTGGTAGGATCTGAGATATTGAGTACTTCCATATATGGGAGATCAGGATCAGGATAAACCCCGCCGTTGCTCCGAAAAACCAAATATGCCAGACTATCCACAATTTGAACGTCGTTTATAGCATTATCTTCTGGGGCATAATGGGAAAGCTCAATTATATTTGCGGGATCAGAAACATCCAGGATGTATAGACCTCGTCGTGTATATGATAGATAACAAATATCCCCTTGAACATCTACACCGTGAGCCCAGACTGCATAACCATATCGACCATGGAGATATTCTCCAACAATATGAGCCTCGAGTGGGTTAGAAATATCCACAATATGTAATCCATAGGTACCTGAGACATAAGCTAAGTCTTCAAATATTTCTACTTTTAAGCCTATCCCTTCAAAACCTACGTTTCTAACGATAAAGGGGTTATATGGATCTGCGACATCCACAATTGTCAGATCATTTTGATAATCAGCGATAAATACATAATCGTCTTTGTAGTCAACTCCAAAAGCGCCACCACCTGAACTGGGAGAACCTGATGCAACGAATGTTGGTTCAGTGGCAGAGGAGATATCTATAATATGAAGTCCGGTCCCTCCAGTAGCTAAGAAGACATACTCACCATCAATCCCGATATCTGTACAAAGCGTAAATTCACCTTCAGGGTGGTATATGCCTACAGGTGTATCATCCATTGAGGCTGGATCGGAAATGTCAATGATATTCATTCCCGAGGCATCACATGCTACATAAGCATAGTCTCCAGCCACGACGACCTCAGTGTACCAACCATCCCAATAAGAGGTATCTAAGACAGTTGGTGAACTCATATCTGAAACATTAATACTTACCAGGCCTTGCATTGCCGCCGCAACAAAGGCAGTATTGCCACTCACAGTGACACCTTCTGGAGCATCAGACAGGGAAACACTTCCGACAGGAAGAGGATTCGCGGGGTCAGTGATGTCAATAGTTTCTAGAAAAAAATCATCCCAGGCACTTCCGCCGACTCCAAGTAGCATATGGTTGGCTGATATTGCCATGCTCCGATAATTGTATGGACCTTGTGATCCGTAGCTACCAATAATTTCGCAGGATGTGGGCTGGCTGATATCAATCACAGTGAGACCCTGATCTTCTCGTAATATGAAAACCATATTTTCATGACTAATTACTTGAGCAGCATATTCGTCAAAAATGGGATCAAAAAATACCTCTCCAAGATAAATTGAATCTTGGAAAACCACTGCTTCTGGATCTGTAACATTGAATAGGTTGAAATATCCATTGGCATCAAGAACGGATAAAAAATTATTTTCAATATCCATATCCAGAATAGTTGCATCGAGGAGGAAGCTACCCATAACATCCGGGGTTCCAGGAAAATACACACTAGAAATAACTACCTTATTACCACTGTCAAAGAACAGTATATCATCTTCCAGGGTCGATACGCTGGAACCTCCATTTACCAACTGTGACAGTAACTCAATATTCTGGGCAAAAAGTGGATGTCCCATGCATATGAAAGTGAGGAGCATTAATATGAATCTAATTTTACGTGGATGCAATGGGGGGTCTCCCAATCATTAAGCAGTTATTTCAAAAGAACCATTTTGCGACTCATATTGAATTCACCTGATATGATCTGAAAGATGTACATACCTGAGGGGACTGATCTTCCAGCCATGTCGGTACCGTTCCAGTTTAATGAATAGACGCCGGCGGCAGGATGTTCAACTGAGTCAGTTTTAATCAGACGTCCTTTCATATCGTAGATATTCAATTCGACCTGAGACGAGAAAGGGATAGAGTATTGTATGGTAGTGCTTGGATTGAAGGGGTTAGGGAAGTTCTGATCTAATCCAAATGAAAGTGGTGTTGCAATTTCATGATCATTGTTGATTGAAACAGGAGCAAAACCGTGTTGAGCAATGAGTAATCCTCCATCAGCGTCGGCGATGTAAACCAGACTGTCTCTGGGAGCGACATCTGCACAATAATCAAAGGTGGAGAATGTCGTAGCAAGCGATGGATTACTTGGATTCGAAACATCTACTACCTTTAACCCGGCACCTTCTTTTGCTATAAAGGCAAAGTTGCCATCTTCTGACAATCTAAAATTCCATCCACCTGGATTCCATACACCAGTTGTAACGGGATTTGTCGGATCAGAGATATCAATAATAAATAAACCTTTGTCCCCGAGAACATAAGCAAAGGCATCTCGGACAAGGATGTTGTTGGACCAGGCATAATTTCTTGATCCGGTCCAATTTCCAATTTCATAAATATTGTTTGGATCAGATATGTTTAAAATTTGCATGTACTGAAGTGCTTCAGAAAAACTACCACCATCGTTAAGATTTAATAAATAGGCCAGACTATCAACCACAACCACATCTCTCGCCCAATCCAGGGCATCAAAATGTCCAAGTTCTATAGGATTTTCAGGATTGGAAACATCTACGACATAAAGACCCATCGCGTTGAATGAGACATACATCTTATCGTCCTTGACATCAACACCATGGGGATAGATTGAGCCAGGTTCACTTCGGATGAATTCACCAACAACGGATGCCTCTAATGGGTTTGATATATCAACAATATGTACCCCATAGGATCCAGTAACATAGGCGTAATCACCGAAGATACGTACTTTCTTCCCACTACCATCAAAGCCCACATTACGAATGATTGCGGGATTGACGGGATCACTGACATCGACTATTGTCAAATCGTTGGACCAGTCAGCGAGATAGACAAAATCATTTTTGTAGTCAACTCCAAAAGCAGATCCACCTGAATTTGGAGATCCGTCAGCCAAATAAGTTGGAGCTAAAGGATCTGATATATCCACAATTTTCAATCCTCCCAGCCCATAGGGTAGATAGGCAGTATTATCATCAAGCGTAAGGTATTGGAGATAGGAATACTCTTCGGAGGAGACATAAAAACCTACTGGTGTATCCTCCATATTGTTCGGTTGGCTAATATCTATTACGAGCATTCCTGCTGCATCAGCTGCAACATAGGCGTAATCTCCGAACACTTCAACTTGAGTGTACCACCCATCCCAATAGGCATCGTCCAAAATAGTAGGGGAGGTCGGATTATTTATATCCAGACTGATTATCCCCTGTTGACCCGCGGCTATATACGCAATATCTCCAGCTATAGTTATGCCTTCGGGGGTGTCTCCCAGGCTTACCTCACCTACAACT
Source organism: Fidelibacterota bacterium (assembly GCA_018650795.1). Classification (GTDB taxonomy): domain Bacteria; phylum Fidelibacterota; class UBA8477; order UBA8477; family JABMPR01; genus JABMPR01. The sequence goes on along the minus strand of JABIFG010000058.1, from coordinate 109,869 downwards.
TCCAGATTGGATTCATCAGAATATTGAAGTACAGTAACAACACTGATAAGGTCTGAGGTCACTCGCCCGATCAAAACTAGACTGTCAGAAATAGCGAAACTATAATACCCAGTGGATGAGATATCAATATAGCTGTCAGCGACTTGTACATTCTCTGGATCGCTTATATCAATGACCAATAAACCACTATCTTCTCTAAGAATAAACACCTTTGATCCAACAATTGATATTTCGGCAGCGAAGGTATCAAAAATGGGATCAAATTCGACGGGTCCAATTGATAAACTATCTAGAAGATCAGGCATTTCAGGTACAAAGACACTATAGAGGCTGAATAGACCATCGGCATCCAGAATGGCAAGCTGTTCAAATTCAACATCAAGGTCAAGGATGGTTGCATCAAGTAGAAAACTTCCAAGAACGACTGGACTTTGGGGAGTAGAGACATTGGAAATCACGATTTTATTTCCACTATCAAAGTATAAAATCCCATTGTCCACAGCACTCACGGTTGCGCTGCCATTTACCAGCTGTGAAAGCAGGGTGATGTCCTGAGCGAAATTTAAGCCATGAAGCAACACGAATAAACATAGCCATGAGATCCTATTTGGTAGATATCTGAGCATTATTTCTCTTCCCTCCATGATTACAATAAATAAAAAGTATACCTAATATAACAAATCATTGATTATTCCCTATTTATTTGTTATAATGGTCATTATCAGAATGACAGCGAGAAGTAATAATTGTATTTTATAACTGTGATGGTTTGCTCATGGAAATCCAATCTTGGAAAGTACTAAGGATCTTCGTTTTTCTGGGAGAATGCTCCAATTGTTTCACCCTGTATTTCAGGTCTTAAGGAGAGTTCAATGCATTCAAATATAGATCGTCGAAAATTTCTTAAGATGACCAGTATGGGTGCTGTGGCAATGACGTTGCCGCTGACAGGATGTGTGCAAACAGGATTCTTTGAAAAAATATTCAAGCTAGCTCCAAAACGTCCAAATATTCTGTTCATTATGTCTGATGACCACGCTGCAAAAGCCATTAGTAGCTATGGCAGTATACTGGCTGATTATGCCAGGACACCAAACATCGATCGATTGGCGCAAGAGGGTAATCGTCTGGAGAATTGTTTTTGTACGAATTCAATCTGTACACCTAGCAGAGCAGCAATTCTTACCGGTCAGTACAGTCATATTAATGGTGTGAACACACTTCAGGATGATTTTGACCGGGATCGATCCAATGTAGCTAAACTCTTACAATCTTCAGGCTATCAAACAGCAATGATCGGGAAATGGCATCTGCATACTGAACCCAGTGGATTTGATTACTATAACGTACTTCCAGGACAAGGACTCTATCATGATCCCTTGCTAAAAGAGAAGGGTAAACCCTGGAAAAAACGGAATGCTGGCGGTGAGGTATATCCCGGCTATGTCACAGATGTGATTACAGATGAAGCGCTAAAGTGGTTAGAGAATCGCGATACGGAGCAGCCATTTTTCATGATGTGTCATCACAAAGCCCCTCATGGACGCTGGGAATACGCCAAGCGTCATGAACATCTTTTTGATGGCATTACAATTCCAGAACCAGCGAGTCTTTTTGAAGATAAAAGTCATCGCTCAATCGCTACTCAGAATTACGGCTCCACCTTATCTAGTAAAAATCCCATCCGAAATCGTGTAGCACGTATGACGGATCCAAAAAAAGTATGGCCTACGGGAATGCTTGAAACTGAAGGGCTGACTCAGGATGAGATCACAAGAGCTGCCTATCAGAAATATCTAAAGGATTATTTGAGGTGCTGCATTGCCGTAGATGAAAATGTAGGTCGCATGCTGGATTATCTCGATGAAAACAATCTCAGCGAAAACACCATCGTGATTTATACCTCCGATCAAGGTATGATGCTGGGTGAACATGATCTGATAGATAAACGCTGGATGTTTGAAGAATCTCTGCAGATGCCGTTTTTAATCAGGTATCCAAAAGAGATTGAGGGAGGTAGTAGAAATCAAGATATCTCACTGAATATTGATTTTGCACCCACATTCCTGGACTATGCCGGAGTTCCTGTACCGACTGAAGTACAGGGAAAAAGTATCCGATCAAACTTGCAGGGTAAAACCCCCGATGACTGGCGTCAGTCAATGTATTACCGTTACTGGATGCATCGTGCGCATCATGACATACCAGGGCATTATGGGATTCGAACAAAACAGCACAAACTCATCTTCTACCATGGATTACCACTGGACGCGAATGGCGCTAAGCAGGAAACATCTCCAGTTGGATGGGAATTGTACGATATGATAAAAGATCCACACGAATTACAAAACGTGTATAAGGATCCAACTTACCAGGCTGTGATTCCCAAATTGAAAGCGGAATTGTTAAAGCTTAAACAGCAATATGCTGATACGGATGAAAAGTATCCTGAGCTTATGGCAGTTAGGAAAAGTCATTGGGACTAGACATTTCCAAAAAACAAAATATTAATCTGACCAACACGAATGGGGACAGCCAGTGCAAAAAATGAATCAAAGTCGTAGAGAGTTTCTGAAAAATGTTGGTATCGGTCTCGCTGCCGCCACGCTACCAATAGCATGTTATACAAAAAAAACTGAAACAGTTGAAAAGCCAAATATCCTGTTTGTCATGGCCGATGATATGGGACCCGAATGGGTAAGTTGCTATGGCGCCGAAGAAATCATAACACCAAATATTGATAAACTGGCTACTGAAGGCATGCGTTTTACAAATGCCTACTCCATGCCCAAATGTACACCTACTCGAGCTTCACTCCTGACAGGTCAATATCCGTGGAGGACAGGCTGGATCAACCATTGGGATGTCCCTCGCTGGGGAGCAGGTTGTCATTTTGACTGGAAACACTATACTAGCTTTGGCAAAGTAATGCAATCTACTGGCTACACCACCGCAGTGGCTGGTAAGTGGCAAGTGAATGATTTTCGAGTTCAACCTGATGCCCTTACAAACCATGGTTTCGATGACTGGTGTATGTGGACCGGTTATGAAACCGGTAACAAACCAAGTGCCGAAAGGTATTGGGATCCTTATCTATTTACCAGAGATGGTAGCAAAACCTATCCCGGACAGTTTGGTCCGGATGTATTCACGGATTTTCTGATAAATTTTATGTCTGAGAATCGGGATAAGCCTATGATGATTTACTATCCCATGGTAGATCCTCATGGTCCTCTAGTAAATACTCCTAACTCACCTGAAGCCGAGAGCAATAAAGAAAAATTCAAGGGCATGGCACAGCATGTGGACCATCAACTCGGTCGATTGGTAAAATCCATTGATGATTTAGGGCTTCGAAAGAAAACAGTGATCATATTCACAACTGACAATGGGACTGCAAGAAATATGAAAACCACCATGAACGGACGTAAAGTTCGTGGCGGGAAAGGTGAACTGGGTGAGAACGGTATGCACGTTCCCTTTGTTGCGAGCTGTCCCACACGTATTCCCAAAGGAACCGTTACAGATGCCCTGACTGACTTCACTGATATGCTGCCCACCTTTGCTGAATTCGGAGGTGCCAGTCTACCTGAGGGCGAAACCATTGATGGTCACTCCATAGCTCGACTGCTGACTGGTAAAGCTGAAGATTCGGATCGTGAGTGGATCATGGCCATGGGTGGTGGTGTTGCAAAACTCACTGACCAGGGTGTTATCCCTCAAAAGGATTATGCTGATAGAGTTATCAGAGACAAACAATATAAAATGTGGGTGTCGGAAGGGAGTGGGGTCAAGCTCTTTGACCTGACAGCCGATCCGGGAGAGACCACCAATCTAATCGATAGCAGTCTGCCTGCTATCATCGCAGCCAGGAAAAAATTTGAAACTGCTATAGTAGGTTTTCCAGACAAGGACGCCCGGCCAAAATATGAGCCAACTCCGGCTCAGACCTGGGATTTACAGGTGGGCGACAAGTATAAATAAATTCTCATTCTTGTTCTGGTCGAAATCACTGTCATTGAGAAGATAGACCAGACTAAAATTAAGGGTATGATATATGATTGCAGTAATTATGGCAGGTGGTGTTGGTTCCAGATTCTGGCCACGAAGTAGGGCACAGCGTCCCAAACAATTACTTGATATTGTCTCTGAACAGACCATGCTCCGAGTGACTTACGACCGATTAAGTCAAATCACAGACACAAGTATGATTTATGTTGTGGCCGGTCCCACACTGAAAGACGCCATTTTATCAGAGTTATCAGAGATGCCTGACGAGAACCTCATCGTTGAACCCAGTGGCAAAAATACTGCACCAGCAATTGGATTGGTGGCGGCTTTACGGAAAAATGATACCACTGATGATGTTATGGGGGTCTTTCCCTCAGATCATCTTATAACTGATGTGGACGCTTTTAGAAATGATGTTCAGGCTGGGATAGATTTCGCGAGTTCTGAAGATGCTTTGGTAACGTTTGGCATAAATCCATCTAAACCCGCTACTGGGTACGGTTACATCAAATATGACCACAATTCGCCTGGTGGTGGTAAACAGATTTATAAGGTGGATCGATTTGTAGAAAAACCTGATCTGGATAAAGCAGAAGTTATGGTAGCCAGTGGTGATTATCTGTGGAATGGTGGCATGTTCATTTGGAGCGTGTCTAGCATACTTCGTGCGCTGGAAAATCATCTACCTCATATGTATAAAAAATTGGAATCAATTAGACTTGGTAGAGAACGCAAAGACTATGAGAGATTCTTCAAGCTAACCTGGACTGAGATTAAAAGTGAATCCATCGATTATGGCGTTTTAGAGCAGGCGACGAATGTATATGTGATCAAAAGTACTTTTGATTGGAACGATGTGGGCTCCTGGGATGCCTTATACGATATCAGCAAGAAGGATGCCTCTGGAAATGTCAGCAGGGGAGATATCCAGGCTCTTAACTCAGAAAACTGTTTTTTCCATACTGATGATCTCAGGATATCGACTGTTGGTGTCAAAGATCTCATCGTGGTAAAGTCAGGAAATGCGCTGCTCATAGTCAATCGAACAGAATCGGAGCAGGTGAAGCAAATAGTCACTGATTTAAAATCTGGCAACAACCTGGATTATCTTTAGAACTCACAGGACATGAAAACACGGGCAAATAATTTCAATTTTAGAAGAAAGAATAGTTGATACTCAGTATATTTGGTATACCTTATTTAGGTTCGATCTAAGATTAACAATTTAATAGGAATTATCTGGAGGGAATATGGCAAGAAAGCAAAAAAATGTTATTCTGCTGACAATTGATACCCTTAGGAAAGATGTTATAGGATGTTATGGTATGGGCGAGAGCTACACACCATTTCTTGATTCAATTCAAGATAAATGCGTCAGGTTTAATAACTGCCAGTCCGTGGGACCTTATACACAGGCATCCTTTCCCGGTATTTTAACTTCATCATACTATTTTGAGTTTGGAAGAGAGAAACAGATTTCTTCTAAACGAACCGTAATTTCTGAAGTAGTAAAGAATGGTGGCTTCACTACGGCAGGATTTCATTCAAATCCATTCCTCTCTGCATTTTTTGGTTGGAATCGTGGCTGGAATACTTTTTACGATTCAATGATGGATCAGGTGACAGATCATGCGCCTTATATCCTGGGTGATGTCATCAACTCCAAGGTAGATAGCTGGGTGAACAATCACACTTCAGGTGAAGAGTATACTCCATTTTTTTTATGGGCACATTATATGGATGTCCATGAGCCTTATGTACCCAAGCAAGAGTATATCGCTCGTATAGATCCGGAATTAAAAATTACCGACGATGAGATGTTTCAGCTTTTCAAAGATGTTGTACTCCCACGTGATACATCTGATGCATCCAAAAATGAATTACTGAAAAAACTTTATCTCGCCCACGTTCTGGAAGTAGATGATTATGCAAAACAATTTTTTGATAATCTTGAGAAAAGTGGCGTCTTGAAAGATACAATAGTCATCATCACCTCAGATCATGGAGATGAATTTGGTGATCATGGGAGCCTATCACATGATGGTCGCATGTATGATGAACTGATCAATGTCCCGCTGATGGTATATGATGCTGATTGCAAGGAAACTCAGGTCTCGGATACAGTTGTTAGCGGGGTAGATATTCCACCCACTATTGCCAAAACCTTTGGTCTGGATTCTCCCGAGAGCTATTGTGGTCAACCCTTGTTGCCCATTGAAGATTATTCGAGTAAAGGTAGTTTTGGAGAGGCCATGGGAAAACTCCAACATAAAATTAAACCAACAGATAGACCCGCATATTTCTACCAGGAGGAAAATTTCCGTATCAGTTACAGGGTAGAGGATGAGAAATGGGAAATGTTTGATCTTCAGGCTGATCCAGCTGAGCAAGAAAATATCATTGAAAGCTCAAGCTCTGCTGAGGGGATGAAGGCAAAATTAACAGAGCAAATGCACGTCGTTGCATTTGATTGAAATATTGAAAACCATTGAAAGGGAAATTTAGCATGCCTAAGATTGAATTGAGTGAAGAGAGAGTCGCCGAGCTGAAGCAGAAGATTGAAAAATCCAAAGAGATCTTCAAAATGGCTTACGATCGTTTTGAAGTGAAAGATCAGAGAATGGTATGGTCAGCCGGTAAAGACAGTACCCTGATGCTCTGGATCTGTAAGCAGTTTTGTGAAGAAAATAATCTTCCCATGCCCATCTGTTTTACCATTGATGAGTTCGACGTTTTTGAAGAAATCGACGCCATGCTCAAGATTTATGCCGAGAAATGGGACCTCCGTCTGGATTGGGGAATCAATATTGATGTTGTAGAAGCATCCGGTTGGGAATTAAACGCTGATGTTACTGTTAGTGACCTCACTAAAGAAAATCAGGCTGAAATTGATAGAATCGGTTTTGGTGAACTGGAAAGATTTCCTTTTGAAGCTGAAAGCTTTATTGGCAACCACCTGATGAAATCAGTAGTCGTTAACAAATACATCCAGGATCATGATGTCAAGGCATTCTATCAGGGACTACGCTGGGATGAACAACCCACTCGTTCAGAGGATCCCTATTTCGAAGATGTTGCTGCAGATGAGTACACACCAGAGCAGACACGCTATCGTCCGATCTTGCATTTTACGGAACGTGATCTATGGGATGCAACTCATTATTTTGACATTCCTTACTGTTCACTTTATGAACAAGGCTACCGCTCACTAGGTGCCAAGACAACATCATTGAAACTTGATGATAAAAAGGCCTGGGATCAGGATCTTGAAAACACTATCGAACGTGCTGGCCGTCGCCAGGATAAAGAAGCTGCAATGGAACGTCTCCGTCAGCTAGGATACATGTAAACAATCCGTTTGCGTTATTTATAAATACACAGGAGTCTGGTCTCGACCAGACTCCAAAACAAATAAAAGTTACATAATCGGAGGCTAGCCCATGGGTGGCATCGCACGCAGAAAGAATCTAGGTGTTACTTTTCATAACAGACAGAAATCCTATCAGGGATATACATATCTCGATCCTTATTTTGAGCAGAATCGTGCTTACCTGATTGACAATGATGGTGATGTTGTTCACTATTGGGACCTGCCTGGTATGTTTGCTGATTGGACGGAGCTGTTGCCCAATGGTAATGTGTTAGCTCCTGTCAGAAAAAATCTCAAGGATGGACCCAAATTTCCCGGTTTTTGTGGAGCAACAATCTATGAAGTGGATTGGGATGGGAATATAGTCTGGGAATATGAGGATGATTTTCAACATCATGCCGTCAAACGTCTTGATAACGGTAATACGCTCATATTGCGTGTCATCCAGGTTCCGCCAGATATGGCAAAGCAGGTCAAAGGTGGTATGCCCGGATCAGAGGATAAGCAGGAAAAGTATAAAGGTTTCATGTGGACTGACAATATTCAGGAAGTTGACAAGAGTGGCAATGTTGTATGGGAATGGAATTCACACGAGCATCTTGATTTCGATGAGGATCCCATTTGTGCGCTGGAAGAACGCAGTGAATGGAGTCATGGCAATAACATGGAGCTATTTCCAAACGGCGATTTGCTGGTTGCCTTCAGATGTATTCATCAGGTCTGTAGAATTGAAAAATCCACCGGTAAAATTCTATGGAAATGGGGACGTGATCAAGTCCACCATATGCATAATCCTAACTGTCTGGAAAATGGAAACATATTGATGTTTGACAATGGTATGCACATACCTGATTCGTATGTATGTCGCTCTAGACTGGTTGAGGTTAATCCTGAAACGAACGAAATCGTATGGACCTATAGCTCAGTTCCTGAGACAGAATTTTTCTCCACCTTTTGTGGAGGTGTACAGAGATTACCAAATGGAAATACCCTGGCATGTGAAACAGAGGCTGGTCGACTCTTTGAAGTGGATACCGATGGCAATATTGTCTGGGAGTATATGAGTCCCTTCTATTCTCTCAACCAGCAGGTTGGTGATGATCCCCGCGATTTGGGTCACTCACCCAGAATTCATCGGACAACAAGATTTCCAAAGGATTATTCTGCCTTTAAAGGCAGAGACCTCGATCCTGCAAAACACAAAGTCATTAACCAGCTGTTTGGTTCAGCCGGCTTGAAAGGGGTGAAATAGTGAAAAAGTGTCCAGCTAGACAGACCACCGAGGGTGTTGCGATCTATTTGCCATCTGAGTCACATTTTGGCTTCACCTTGATCACACAATTCAGCTCTAAAACGATCAGACTTATCAATATGCAGGGTGATGCTATTAAAGAATGGCAGACGGATTATCTACCTGTCGAAGCAAAACTCATAGATAATGGCAACCTACTCGTAACTGGTAAAGATGAAACCGGACCATTAGCCTCATTTGAAGGCGCCAGCGGCATCATTCAGGAACTCGATCCTGATGGCAACGTTGTTTGGGAGCATAAAGACCAGTACATGCACCACAGGGCTGACCGTCTAGAAAATGGAAATACCCTCATCCTGAAATGGGTTGAAGTTCCAGCTGAATTGGCTGCAAAGGTTGCTGGTGGTTTTACCAAAGAAGGAGCCGATGGTAAAATGTGGGGCGATGCCGTCGTAGAAATCGATAAAGGGGGGAAAACCGTCTGGGAATGGAATTCACATGATCACCTTGATCCTGAAACTGATGATATTTGTCCACTCTGCTCTACAACTGAGTGGGGTCATGCAACCTGCGTTCAGGCGGTTGGCGAAGATAAGATATTCATCAATTTTATGCGAATCAGCGAGGTCGCCCTCATCGATAAAAAGACGGGTGAGTTTGACTGGAAATGGGGTACGAAAATCCATGAAGGTGAAAAGGTTAACGAGATAAATCATCAAACCTACGCCACCATGTTGGAAGATAATTCCGTAGCCATTTTTGATAATGGTCGCCATCTCAGAGGAGAAGCCCTTAATTATTCCAGAGCTATTGTAGTTGATCCTAAGACCGGTAAGATCCTTTCAGGTTATGAAGAAGATCCACCAAGTTTCTTGTTCTCATCATTTCTTGGGAATACCCAGAAACTTGATAATGGTGGTACACTGGTTGTCGAGGGTACTCGGGGTCATATCATGGAATTGAACTATCGCAATAGCGTTGTCTGGGAATATGTCACACCTGACTGGGGTACAGACCCTATTTATGGCGAGAACAATTGGATTATTTCAGCATACAGATACTCTCTTAATGAGGACTGTTTGAAAAAATGTCTTGGCGTAACTTCAACCTGGAGAACCTGGTTAGATGTTGCAAAGGTATCCTATCTGGTTGACAGGGAGGAAGAATCTGAACCAGTACAGCCCCAAATGTCTCAAGCTGATATGGTTAGAAATAGACTCGAAAACTTGGGCTACTAATCCAGCTTATGAATTCATATGAGGAGTCGCACATTGAGTAAACTTGTACCACCACACGGTGGCGCTCTCAATCCACGAATGATTGAGGATCAAGAACAGAGAGCCGTTGCAGTTGAGGCTGCCGCAAGTCTGATCCGGATCAAACTGGCATCAAAAGAAGAATCTGATTTGATCATGTTAGCCACTGGCTCCTTTAGTCCACTCTCTGGATTCATGGGACAGGCTGATTACGAATCTGTTGTAAAGGATATGCGACTTGCTGATGGTGTGCTGTGGCCTATCCCTATCGTATTGCCCGTGTCTCATTCACAAGCTGAATCTATAGCAATTGGTGACAAAATTGCACTGGTAGCGACTGATACGGACGAGATTATGGCTACGATGTCTGTCTCTGAAAAATACTCCTACGACAAAGAATCTGAGGCACAGAATGTATTCTGCACAACAGATGAAGCACATCCCGGCGTAAAAAAGATAGTTGAACAAGGAGAGGTATATCTTGGTGGTCCCGTAGAAGTCTTTAGTGAGGGAGAATATCCTGAGATTTATCCAGAGTATGCTCGACCAGAGGAAACCAGAGCTTTGTTTGTTGAGAAGGGCTGGAACACCGTCGCAGCATTCCAGACACGTAATCCCATCCACAGATCTCATGAGTATCTCACTAAAGTAGCCATGGAAGTGTGCGATGGCGTTTTGATCCATCCTGTGGTTGGGAAACTGAAAGCTGGCGATATCCCTGCAGATATTCGCATGAAGTGTTACCAAGCCATGTTGGATAATTACTACAAACCTGAAAATACGGTACTCAAAGTATATCCCATGGAAATGAGATATGGTGGACCGCGGGAAGCCATTCTGCATGCGATCATCAGACAAAATTTTGGCTGTAGTCACATGATTATTGGTCGAGACCATGCTGGAGTAGGGAACTATTACGGTCCCTTCGATGCACAGGACATCTTTGATAAACTGAAGCCAGGTGATATTCATCTAAAACCATTGAAGTTGGATTGGACATTCTGGTGTAATAAGTGCGAAGCCATTGTCTCCACAAAAACATGTCCCCATGGTAATGACGATCATCTCATGATCAGTGGGACCAAATTACGTGATATGCTGGCCAACGGTGAAAGACCCCCAGTCGAATTTGGACGACCAGAGGTCATTGACATTCTTATTGATTACTACGAAGGACAAAAATAAGCCCTTCAGTTTTGTAGCTTAACTCTTTATGAAAGAACGGGTGGTGTTTTAATGGATTTAGTAAGGATTAGTATCCTGGATACGCTGATAATCGTCGCTTATTTTATTGGCATTGTTTCCCTTGGTATCTGGATTTCAAAGTCAAAAGTTAAAAGTGGAGAAGATCTATTCTTAGCTGGTCGAGATTCAAGTTGGCCTGTTCTGGGAGCCTCTTTATTTTCGACAAATATTTCCAGCCAACAATTTGTGGGACAGGCCGGACTGGCATTTTCAGTTGGTATTGTGGCCGGTGCCTTTCAGATGGTCGGAGCACTAGCATTTACATTTCTGGCAATGTTCTTTCTTGAAGCCTATATGGGCTTGCGCTTATATACCTCTCCCGAATTTTTTGAAAAGAGATACAGTAGGGGCAGTAGGTCATTTGTATCTGGAATAAATATGCTGATGATGGTAAGTGCTAACGTTGCAGCAGCTCTATACGCAGGAGCAACCGTACTTACTGTAATTTTAGGATGGGATAGCAACGCGCTATTCTGGACTGCAGTGATTGTATTGGCTGCAACCACTGGAGCTTACACAGTTCTGGGGGGATTACGATCGGTGCTTTGGACTGATTTTGCACAAACCTTCATCCTGGTTATTGGGGGTGTTGTAACCCTCGTAGTCTCTGTCGCAGCGGCAGGAGGTATTGATCAAGTCTTAATGCTAAAGGATTCGCAGGGAATGAGCATGTGGTCCATGTACCGCCCCTGGAATCATGATTTTGGTTGGCTACCATTTGTTACTGGTGTGATCATCCTTGGTGTTCATGGACACTGTACCGACCATGACTATGTCCAGAGAGCCCTGGCTGCAAAAAGCTTATACCACGCAAAAATGGGGGCAATATTTGCTGCCTTTCTGAAAGTACTGGCACTATTTATTATTGCTGCTCCAGGTGTTGTAGCTGCTAGCCTTTTTCCAAATCTCCAGAATGGTGATGCTGCATACGCCAGAATTATTGTTGAATTCATGCCCATCGGCTTAAAGGGCTTGGTTTTGGCTGGCTTAATAGCGGCCATCATGTCTAGCGTCTCATCGGGGCTGAATGCAACAGCTGCACTAATCACTTTTGACTTTATCGGAAAACGAAAACCCGATATGACCGACGAGCAAACTGTAAAGATCGGCCGTTACTTGATGATTGGTATTTTGCTGATTTGTACAGCTTGGGCACCGTTTATTAGAGATTTCAAGGGCTTGTTTAATTATCTGCTGCAAGTCTGGGCACTCATAGCACCACCGGTATTCGTGACGGTAATATTTGGTCTGTTTTACAAGAAGGCTAATTCCAAAGGAGCGATTGCAACACTGACGGTCGGATCTGTTTTAGGAGCTATTACCTTTGCTATCTTAAATATGGCAGCGCTGGCTCAGGTCAAGGCGAACCTCCCGATCTATTTCCAGAACAAGCTAAACGATGGTTTCATCATCACTCTGATTTGTGTCGCCGTGATGCTGATTGTCAGTCATTATACTGGATCAACCCCTGAAGATTTAGCCAAAGCTGAAGCGATCCGCACCTCAAAGACAACTGAGAAGATGTCAGATGAAGAGAATAAAAAATACCGTTATGTGTTAATTGGATTATTCGTTTTCTGGTTTGCCGTTCTGGGTTTGTTCTCGCCCCTGGGTCTAGGTTCATAAAATTATTTGTAAAATTAAAAGAAGTAAAGAAGGAGATTCAAAATGAAAAAAATACTAGTAGCAGGAGGTGGTGGTTTTATCGGCGGTCACCTCGCCATAGATTTGCTCAAACAGGGTCATGAAGTTGTTGTAGCAGATAAAAAACCCTTATCAGAATGGTACCAGGTAACAGAGGGCGTTACCAATCTTGTACTGGATCTTCAGTACCTTGAAAACTGTCACACCGCTGTAGAAGGTGTCGACGAAGTATTCAACCTGGCTGCCGACATGGGCGGAATGGGTTTTATTGAGAATAATAAAGCCTTATGCATGTTAAGTGTCTTGATCAATACACACCTACTGCAAGCTGCCAACGATGCTGATGTAACCAGATATTTCTATGCCTCGTCAGCCTGTGTCTATAACGGTGATAAACAAACCGATGCTGATAATCCAGGATTGAAGGAAGAAGACGCTTATCCCGCGCTGGCAGAGGATGGTTATGGCTGGGAAAAACTGTTTAGTGAACGCATGTGTCGTCATTTCCGCGAGGATTATGGTCTGACAACTCGAGTAGCTCGCTTCCATAATGTATATGGACCTTACGGAACATGGGATGGTGGACGCGAAAAAGCTCCTGCAGCCATGTGTCGCAAGGTATTGGAAGCTCAGAAATCTGGCGATATGAAGATCGAAATCTGGGGTGATGGTGAGCAGACACGTAGTTTTATGTATATCGATGAATGCGTCGAAGGCATTCAGAAAATTATGTATTCTGACGTAATTGAACCACTCAACCTCGGTAGCGATGAGATGGTTTCCATTAATACCCTGGTCAGCTATGTAGAAGAAATTGCTGATGTCAAACTTGAGAGAAGTCACGATCTAAATGCTCCCCTGGGAGTTCGTGGTCGCAATAGTGACAATGATCTAATCAAGAAATTATTGGGTTGGGCACCTTCATACCCATTGAAAGATGGCATGAAGAAGACCTATGACTGGATCAAAGGTGAAATGGATAGAAACGCTGAATCCCTTTAAAATAGAGAATATTTGAAATGCAAAATAAAAAAGTTCTGGTTAGTGGATGCTATGATCTCATCCATGGAGGGCATGTCGCCTTCTTTAAAACGGCTGCCCAATTTGGTGATCTCCATGTCTCTGTCGGAGCCGATTCAAATATTCAATTATTGAAAGATCACGCTCCTCATTTTTCCGAGCAAGAGCGCGTCTTTATCATAAAGTCGTTCAAATATGTGAAAGATGCCTTTGTTGCGACAGGGAAAGGTATGCTGGATTTTGAACCTGAGATTGCTCGTATCAAACCAGATTACTTTGTTGTAAACAAAGATGGATACACAGAGGGTAAGCAGAAACTTTGTGATAAATATGGTGTCGAGCTTAAAGTCCTAGAACGTATACCTGAAGAGGGCTTACCTGCTCGTTCCAGCTCCGAGACTAAACTTGGATTGCGTTTCCCAAACAGGGTCTGCATAGCTGGTGGCTGGTTGGATCAACCCTGGGTCTCAGAGATTCAGCACGGGTCTGTTGTTGTTGCGGCATTAAGTGCAGAACATGATTTTGAAAACAGATGTGGTATGGCATCCAGCTCCAGAATAGTCGCCAAAAAAATCTGGGGTGATAAACTCCCTGAAGGCGATCCGGAAGAGCTAGGTCGAATCCTGTTTGGTGCTGAGAACCCTCCGGGATCTCCTTATGTATCTGGATCTCAAGATCAGCTGGGACTGTTTATGCCTGGTGTGAATCAGCTATGCTATGATGGCAATTTCTGGCCACAGCAAATCAATTCCGCTGTTGATAAGGAAACCTGCGAATGGCTATCAAGTGTCCTGCAAATGGTTCCCTTTAAAAAACGTCCAGATGGTTACAATCCATTGCTTGAACAAAATGTAACCAAGGTTGGTGTGAAAAGACTCGCAGAGTCTGGACAACTATGTTGGGACAGTATATTGAAGCATGATGTTAAAGGTTTAGGGGCATCCTTGACTGGCACACTGGAAGCCTGGTATGAAATCCTGCCTCTCACAGTTCCGGATTATTGCTGGGATGAGATTAAGAAGTATGATCAGCATGCCGGTGCTGGATTTTCCGGTGCGGGTGGTGGTTATGTGCTGGTTGCTTCTGATAAACCTGTTGAGGGAGCTTTTAAGATCAAAGTTCGATTTTAACCTCAGCAATAGAAAGAAAAATACTAATGAAATGGGCTTTGGTATATCACCAGAGCCCATCTTATTTTGAATAGGATCCTTAACCCGGATGCGGAGGATTTTCGTGAACCGGGAGTGAGTGTCAATATTTTTTAGAGACTTCAACATCAAAGGAATTATCAGATGGTCCTCATAGTTAATGGTGAGCTTATCCAGGAAAAAATGGTCCAGGATGAAATTCAGAGACTGCAGCCTCATTTTCAATCTGTTTTTAGCGAGCAGAGCGGCGCAGAACAGGAAAAGCAGCTAGCTGAATGGGCACGCGAAAATGTAATAGAAAGTGTGCTGCTCAGACAATCGGCTCATGCTGATTCACACAGTATTAATCCTGAAACACTCGACCAGGCTTTTCTTAAGCTCAAAGAAGAACGCGGAGGAGAAGAAAAATTTTATAAAGAAACCGGTCTCACACATCAGGATGATGAAAATATCCTACTTGAGATAGAGCAACAGCATAAAGTTGAGCATTTGATGTCTGAACTTCACGCAAAGGCTAATCAAGTAAGTGAAACGGATGCCAAGGCTTTTTATCAAAGCAATCCTGAACAATTCATGCTGCCTGAGATGGTGCATGCAGGTCATATCGTCAAACATATAGAAGGATATCGTACTGAAAAAGAAGCCCAGACTGAGATTCAGGAGATATGGGAGAAGATTCAATCTGGTACCACCTATGAAGAATTGGCTGAGCAACAGACCGATTGCGCAGATAATTCTGGCGACCTGGGTGTTTTTCCACGGGGGCAAATGGTTCAGGAATTTGAGGATGTCGTTTTCAAAATGGAAGCAGGTGAAGTGAGTCAAGTATTCCCGTCACCTTTTGGCTTCCATATTGCGAAAGTATTTGAAAAAAAAGAACCTCGGAAAATTGAATTTGATGAAGTGAAATCACAGATCATTGAAAAATTGACCGAAGATGCCCAGAATGTTGAAGTAGAGAAATATGTTGATGGGGTGAAAGAAACAGCCCGGATAAATTATTTCCCGGATGAAATCAAATTTAAAAAGGGTCTATCCAGTGTTCTGGTTAAACCTTCAGGTCCTGATTGCAATCTGGACTGTGACTATTGTTTTTATCTGGAAAAGGCTGACCTGTTCACCGAGACAAAAAAACATCGCATGTCGCTTGAGACTTTGGACATCTTTATCCGGCAGACACTTCAGCAAACTGCAGGTCATGTCTCCTTTGGCTGGCAGGGGGGAGAGCCCACTCTCATGGGGTTGCCTTTTTTCCAACAGGCTGTCAAGTTGCAAAAAAGGTACGGATCAGGACGCTCAGTTGGTAATGGTTTGCAGACCAATGGTTTATTGCTAGATGAGGATTGGGCAAATTTTCTCAAAGAAAATAACTTTCTGGTGGGTATATCCATCGATGGACCAGAGCATATCCACGACAAGTATCGAACCCATGTAAATGGTAAACCGAGCTGGCAACAAGTCGTTGATAATACCAGAATGTTGATGGATGCCGGTGTTGAGGTCAACGTCCTCAGCGTTGTGAATGAATACTCAGTGAAATTCCCGGAAGAGATATACCAGTTCCACAAATCATTGGGATTTGAATATATGCAGTTCATCCCGTTGGTGGAGACAGACCCTGATAATCCTGAGAAATCCGCTGCTTATTCAGTAGGAGAGAAAGCTTATGGGGATTTCCTGATCAAACTCTTTGACTTATGGCAGAATGATTTCGAAGATGGGATTGCAACCACGTCCATCCGACACTTTGATTCTGTGTTTCATAGCTATGTGGGTCTTGAGGCCCCTGAATGCACATTACTCAAGGAGTGTGGGAATTATGTCGTCGTCGAGCATAATGGAGATGTGTATTCCTGTGATTTCTTTGTAGAACCCACTTGGAAATTGGGCAACCTGTATGATGATGATATCCTGGTGATGTTGAATTCTGAAAAGCAGAAGGAGTTTGGGGAACTGAAAAGCGATCTTCCTGAGAAGTGCCAAAAGTGTAAATGGCAGCGTCAATGTTATGGTGGATGCACGAAAGATAGACTTCGAGACCCTGAGGATAATGGCTTAAGCCATTTTTGTGAATCCTATATTGCCTTCTTTGAACATTCAGATGTGCGGCTTAAGGAATTGGCTGAAGATTGGAAAGCTAAACAGTCACAGTTACACCTGCAGGAACCTACAAAAGCACAACCAGTCAAGATTGATTAAAAACACGACTGCAATGAGTTTTGCGACTTTGGGAGTGCTAAAATTATAAGAATTGCAGTGGTTACTAAGTTATCAATATTTTAAACATGCAGATAAGCAAAATAATCTCCTGATCTAAAGAGATTTAAATAATCGATATAACCCCCTGATTACGAGTCATTTATCTAAATTCATCTTGGATTAAATAGATTAAATGTTATGTTAAGTATATTGGGTATAGATAATGTCGAATGAGATAATTAGCAGAAAACACGATTTGATAGGGGTTCGAAATGGGTATCGATCAACATAATCCAAAACCATTTTACAAGCAGGTTGGGGAAGAAA
This sequence comes from Fidelibacterota bacterium, assembly GCA_018650795.1. Lineage (GTDB taxonomy): Bacteria > Fidelibacterota > UBA8477 > UBA8477 > JABMPR01 > JABMPR01. Next base: position 92,397 of record JABIFG010000058.1, on the reverse strand, counting down.
TCGTCAATCAGATAAACAGTGGCAAATTGAAAGTTGGGGATAAGCTTGAAACACAGAGCGAGTTGGTCAAACGCTATGATGTGAGTTTGATTACAATAAAACGAGCTCTTTCTGATTTAATCAGTGAAGGTGTTCTTTACGCCAGGGCTGGAAAGGGAACTTATGTTGCCCAGCGTCCTCAAAAGATCGATTATTCAAAGCACCTGACCATTGCCTATGTTCTTAAGGATCTGGATAACCCCTTTTACCAGAGCATCGTATCAAGTGTTGAAAGAAATTTGTCAAAAAATGACAGTAATTTGATGCTCTATTCATCAGACAACCGTCATGATAATGAAGAACGCAAAATCCGGTATTTTATTGATATGGGTGTCAGTGGATTAATTCTTGGATCCCTATTCCACAGCCATTATACAGACTCACTTATCAAACAACTCGAGGCTGAACGTTTCCCCTTTGTCATGGTTTCATATACTGAAGATCCCAGCATCAATTTTGTGGGGACTGATCAGGAACTGGGTGGCTTCATGGCCACCGAACATCTGATAAAGAATGGATATGCTGATATAGGTTATGTGAATGGGGAAGAAGGCAATCTGGTTGGCGAAGCTCGGAAACGGGGTTTTCTCAAAGCCATGACCGACTATGATGTACCTGTTGATCAGAAGAATTTGCTGCAAATTACCGTTGATGGGAAGCGTGATGATATGAAATCAGGCTACCTGGTTGGCAAGCAATTCTGCGAATTAAAAGATCGACCCAAAGCTATGTTTATCTACAATGACCTCTCCGCACTCGGGTTCATTCAGGCATTAGGCGAGTCTGGAATTAACGTTCCAAAAGATGTCGCAATTGTGGGATTCGATGATATTGCAAATGGTAGAACAGCTTCAGTACCTCTGACCACCATTCATCAGCCAACAGAGCTGATAGGACAAATTGCCGTTGAAAGTCTACTTAAAAAGATAAGTGGCGAAGCGCCCTCTATGCATAAACTATTGGAACCGAAGCTGATTGTCAGGAAGTCTTGCTGCAACAACTAGCCTGAATATTATCACATAGATAGATCGTATCATATGCGTATCAAGAATGGTTGATTTGCAGATAGCATTTACTTGCGATATCATTTTCATACTGCTGATCAAACGGGAGAGTAGGGAATATGCTTCGACGTGAATTTCTTAAAAAAGCAGCAATCAGCACCACTGCTGCAGGTATTCTGCCAGGGTCACTTATAAAATCCATATCTGGGTCTACCCATCGCCGACTTGACGAGCAACCCAATATCATATTCATCATGATCGATGACCTTGGAAAAGAGTGGCTGACCACCTGTGGCGCTGAGCATGATGATATGGGTCTGCCTAACATTGAAGCACTGGCTTCTGGTGGAATGCGCTTCACAAATGCCTACTCCATGCCTCAATGCACACCTGCACGTATCACGCTCTTAACCGGACAATACCCCTGGAGAACCGGTTGGGTCCATCATTGGGATGTTCCGGGTACAACTAAATTTCCTGAAGGTGAGTTAAAGATTCGATTTGATCCTGAAGTTCATCCCAGTTTTGCCACCATTTTACAATCCGCTGGTTACAAAACGGCAGTTGCCGGAAAATGGCAGATAAATGACTTCCGTCTGGAGCCAGAAGTGATGTTGGAGCACGGCTTCGATGATTATTGTCTATGGACTGGCAAAGAAAGTGGAAACGAAGTAGCGATTGAACGCTACTGGAACCCATATATCCACACCACAGAAGGAAGTATGACTTATGAGGGACAATTTGGTCCTGACATCTATACCGATTTTCTCATCAATTTCATGGAAGAAAATGTCGATCACCCCATGATGCTCTATTTCCCCATGTGTCTCATTCATAATCCAGTGACTGCAACCCCACTAGAACCAGACCTGGTAGAAGAAATTGATGGAAAATTGCCTATGGTGAAGGCCATGATTCGCTATACAGATCACTTACTGGGAAGACTTACTGATAGCCTGGATGCTTTGGGTATACGTGACAACACCATCATAATCTGGACCACAGATAATGGGACCGCTAAGCGTTATACAGGTAATATTGACGGGGATGATGTCCAGGGCGGTAAGACAAAAATCTCTGAAGCAGGTGTAAATGCGCCCTTCATAGTGAATTGTTCAGGTCTCGTACCAGCCGGTGTCGTCACAGATACCCTCACAGATTTTACTGATATGCTGCCGACATTTGCTGACCTGGGTGAGGCAACCATACCTGATGGACTTGTACTGGACGGTCATTCAATAGCCGATGTGATTCTGGGTAATACTGAAGATGGAACCCGGGATTGGATTCTTGGAGTAGGTAGTGGTGGCGGAACTGTCAACATTCTACGCGACCCCCCAATGGAAGGTGTCCCAGACTATCAGGCCGTCAATGAATTTGATCACAAGCAAAGGGCTATCCGGAATAAACAGTATAAGCTCTGGATCGAGAACAGTGAGGATGGGGTTGCTTCTGCCACTCAGTTTTATGACCTCTTTGCCGATCCCCGAGAGACAGTCAACCTGATTGACAGCACAGATGAAACCATTGTAGCAGCACTAAATGAATTGCTGACAGTATGGGCTTCCTTCCCAGCGGTAGATGCCATCCCCACTTATGGACCAATTCCTGAGGTAAATGTCGTGGATGAGTCTCAAAAACCAGAAAATTTCAAACTTTACCAGAATTTTCCCAATCCCTTCAATCCGGATACAGAAATTCGATTTGAGCTTGGGAAATCTGCTGATGTGAAACTTGAGGTTTATGATGTCAAGGGTAGGCTGATCTCAACACTGGTCGATAAACGTCTATCTGCAGGTCATCACAACGCTCAGTTTAAGGGAAGCGGACTTCCCAGTGGTATTTATACCTACACCTTAACCTCAGGGGCAAGCTCAATGTCAAAGCAGTGCATTTTAATTAAATAGAAAGCTTGATTTCTTGAGACCTACAGACAACCACAACCTTAGTAGACGTACATTCCTGAAAACATTTGGTCTTGGAATGGCAGCCCTAACGCTTTCCAATCCTCTAATGAAGGCAGCCTCCAGACGCGATGGGACACCCAATGTCATCCTTATGATGGCTGATGATATGGGTTATGGTGATTGTGGTTTCACTGGAAATTCAATCATTCAAACGCCTCATCTGGATCAATTGTGCCAGGATGGCGTCAAACTATCAAATTTTTATTCTGGAGGACCGGTCTGCTCACCTACACGGGCAACCTGCCTGACCGGTCGCCATTATTATCGCTACGGCATCTGGTCAGCCAATGACGGACGATTACCACAGCAAGAAGTCACCATCCCGGAAGTCCTACACGGTATTGGTTATAACACTGGACACTTTGGCAAATGGCATCTGGGCGCACCTGTAGAAGGCTATACAGGTCAAAATTCCAGCAACCATGCCTATGTCGACTGGTTCGGTTATGATGAATACTTTGTCACAGCTTATTCAGTAGCGCTTTATGATCCTTATGGTCCCAACGGGGGAAGAGCGGCAACCAGTGACAACCCATACTGGCACAATGGTGAGCGAGTTTTGGACAATATCACTGGAGATGACTCACGAATAATGATGGATCGGGTCATCCCTTTTGTGCAGCAAGCTAATGCGAATGGACAACCCTTTCTGGCTGTGATCTGGTTTCATGCACCTCATAAAACTATTGATGCGAGTCCCGAACATCGCGCTATCTATTCAGATTATAGCGAGAGCGAGCAAAAGTATTATGGCTGTATTACTGCCATGGATGAACAAGTCGGTAGATTAAAGGGTGAGTTGGAGAACCTTGGAGAACTTGGGAACACATCATGGTGGTTTTGTAGCGATAATGGTCCTGAAAATGGTACGGATGGAAGTACTGGGGAATTGAGAGGCCGAAAGCGAAGTCTCTTTAATGGAGGTGTTGGTGTGCCAGCCTTCCTGCATTGGCCTGATTTTACAGATAATCCTGCTTTTGAAACTGAGATTGATGATCTGGGATATCCCAGCACCGATGTCGTCTGTAGTACGCTTGATTATTTCCCGACCATAATGGATTTCTTTGAACAGAGTATGCCCGATGATCGTCCCATTGATGGCATCAGCCTGATGCCACTTCTGGAAGGAAATATGCTGGAACGCCCCACACCAGTGCCATTCAGGTTTTATCAGAAAATCAACAAAATGGCAGATTCTCCAACTATTGCCACCCTGGCAACTGTTGCAGGAACACGCTATAAGTTTTTGACCAATTTATCAGAGTGTGCCGTTGAAGATATGTTGATCAACCTGGATGAAGACCGTGGGGAGGAAACCAATATTCTAGAAAGCAATCAGATGCTGGCCGATTCTCTTCGTCAACATTGCCAGGACTTTATGACTTCCTTTGAGAATAGCTATAATGGAGGGGATTACGATTACAGTCCCACTGGATCTTGGCGTCCTCTGGGGCAATGGCAAGGATATAGCCCCTGTGATAGTCTGACAGTTTCCATCTATAGTCGCGATCCAAAGCCAGGCGGATTTATGCTTGAGGAAAATTACCCGAATCCATTTAACAATGGAACTGTGATCAAGTACACCATCCCTTATCAATCTGTTGTAAAACTCTCCGTATATAATCTTCAGGGGAAACGGGTGGAGCAGTTAGTTGATGGTGAGCTTCCCGGGGGAGAGTATTTGATCCAATGGACTCCAGGGAATCTGCCATCAGGAACATATTTCATCAAACTTCAGAGTGGGGCAAACCAAATTGAAGTCATCAAATGTATGCACATCAAATGATCCTGATTATTCCTCTATACGGCAATCCTCAAATTATATTAAGTATGGGCTTAACTGTGACTATTCAGGCGGGAAACCCTTAAAAAAGAACTGGTATTTACTGTAAAATTAAGTATACTGAGTATACTATTATAACTGAATAATATTTCGAATACAGGGAAACAAGTGAAAAGACGTGAGTTCCTTAGAAGTGTGGGTATCGGCTCGGCAAGTCTGCTCATTCCTCCCACCATATTTGCCCTGAGTAAAAACAAAAAACCTGGGGGTGCGAGACCCAATATTCTATACATCATGGCAGATGATCATGATGCCAATTTCGTTGGTTCATATAAGAGTTGGATCAAGGAATACGTAGATACTCCAACCATTGACAAGCTGGCTGCGGAAGGTGCTCGTCTCACGAATTGCTTCTGTACCAACTCGTTATGTGCTCCCTCCAGAGCGACAATTATTTCCGGGAAGTACAGCCACAAATCAGGTGTCTATACCCTGCGAGAAGATATGAATACATCGGGTTGGAATACCTTGCCCGTCGTCATGAAAAACGCAGGTTATCAAACAGCTGCAGTCGGGAAGTGGCACGTTCATGGTGACAATATGCACGGTCTGGATTACTATTCATTAACCCGAACTTCCCAGGGACGCTATATCAATCCATCCATGTCAACCCCTGATGGAAAGCGGAATGAAGAAGGTCACAGTTCTGATGTTTATACAAATATCTCGCTGGAATGGCTGGAAAAGCGTGACAAAACAAAGCCCTTCTTTCTCATGCATCATTTCAAAGCAGCTCATGGTCCCTGGCAGTATGCTCCCCGTTATGAAAAATTGTATGCCGATATTGATATTCCTGAACCACCCACCTTGCATGATGACTATAGCAATCGATTCGAAGGCGGAATTGGTATAAAAAAATCAAAAATATTTTCAACGGATGGTAGTGGTAGCCTATCCACCAGAATGCAGGGCTTGAATAAAAAAGGTGAGGTGGCAGATTGGCCCACTGGAAACCTGGACGTCTCTGGCATGTCTGACAGCGAAATTAAAAAGGCAACCTATCAGAAATACGTAAAGGATTACCTGCGCTGTGTCAAAGGGATTGATGATAATGTGCTGCGGTTAATTGAATACCTTGAACATGAAGGTATTCTGGATGACACGCTGATCATTTACACCTCAGATCAGGGGATGTACGTAGGCGAGCACGGCTTTTATGACAAACGTCTAGGGCTGGATGAAGGGATGCGTATGCCTTTTATCGCCAGATATCCGAAGGAAATTCAAGCAGGTATTGTGCTTGATGACATCGTTAATAACGTTGATTTTCCAGAGACCATGATTGACTACGCCGGAGCGGAAATCCCCGCTGATATGCAAGGCTTTAGCTTCAGGAAGAATCTTAGAGAGGATCCTAAAGCACATCAACGGTCCGCTACCTTCTATGCTTTCTATTCATCTGGTACGCCCCGTCATTATGGGATTCGGACCAAGCAGCATAAGTTATTAAAATATATGGGAAAAGATGGATCAGTCATTGGTCAGGATCTATTTGATATGGTCAATGATCCCAATGAACTCAGAAGTGTTCTGAATGATAAATCATATTCCAAAATTCTCACAGAGTTGGAGCAACAACTCGCCGAAGAGATGAAAGCTATCGATCTGACCGAGAAAGATTTACCAGGCCGATGGAAAGCACCTGCTAGAAAAGTAAAACCCAAAAAGAAGAAGAAAAAGAATAAGCAGAAAAAATCCTGATGATCCAATAGGGCCATCGAGGATTAATAATAGAATTCAGTCCACATAATAGAGGCTTCCAAAATGAATAGACGGGAATTTCTTAAATTTACTGCAGTTGGATTAGCATCTTCGGCTATTCCAGCATTCAGCTTCGGAAAGAAGACCAAAAAACCAAACATCATTCTGATGATGACCGACGATCAGGGTTGGGGTGATGTTGGCTTCAACGGGAATACTGAAATCTCAACCCCCAATCTGGATGGTATCTGTAGCGAGGGAGCAAATCTATATCACTTTTTCTCTGGTGGACCCGTTTGCTCACCCACACGCGGAACATGCCTTTCAGGGCGTCATTATTTCCGATACGGAATCTGGCAGGCCAATAGCGGCCGGTTACCACGTCAGGAATACACATTACCACAAGGCCTAAAAGATGTGGGCTACCAAACAGGTCATTTTGGCAAGTGGCACCTCGGATCTCCCCATCCCGAATACACGGGTAAAGGGGGAGGAGGCAGTGACCAACATCTTGCGCGTCCCGAGTGGTTTGGATATGATAAATATTTTGTGACCCATCATTCGGTCAAGACCTGGAATCCCTACGGACCTGATGGGAGTGAAATTGACTCCACGGATAATCCATATTGGGAAGACGGCAAAAGAGTGAGCGAACGGTTAACCGGAGATGATTCACGCATTATTATGGATCGAGCCATCCCTTTTATCGAAGAGGCAGTTAAAGAGCAAAAACCATTTTTCTCTGTCATCTGGTCCCATACACCCCATGGTCCATTGGAGGCCGGTCCCGAATATGCAAAAATCTATGAAGCAAAAGGACTGGACAAGGGCAAGGTGAAATACTACGGTTCTATCACAGCCCTGGATGATCAGGTGGGACGACTCAAGAAAAAGCTTAAAGAATTAGACCAGTGGGATAACACCATCCTCTGGTTTTGCTCTGATAATGGTCCCGCCCACGATGTTAGAAATGGTGGTTATGGGTCAACAGGTGGTATGCGTGGAAAGAAAAGCTATCTCTTCAACGGTGGTGTCTGTGTTCCTGCATTCCTCTATTGGAAGGGTAAGGTTGAAGCAGGATCGACCATTAAAACGCCTATGTCAACCCTGGACTTTTTACCTACTCTTTTTGAGGCTACGGGCGCAAAAATGCCTGATGCTAGACCTGTGGATGGCGAGAATGTCTTAAATATTGTTTCCCAAAAAACAAATGAACGCAAAAAACCCATTCCATTCCGACACAAAAAGTTAACTGCTCCCTGTCTGGCTCTGATTGATGACAAGTATAAGTATTACACAAATTTCGATACAGATCAGCCCGTTGGAGATTTACTCTATGATATTTTTGCTGATCGGGCTGAAGAAAAAAACCTTATCGATAAGAAACCGGAGACTGCTCAGAAAATGCGAGCCTATGCGCTGGAATTTCTAAAATCCTGCGAAAAAAGTCATTCCGGTCTGGATTATCCCAAAAACTCAGGCTATGCACCCATTGGTAGTTTTCAGGATATGGCCAATATTCCCTGGGATCCTAACCAAAAGAAGAAGAAAAAATCTGGAAATAAGAAGCAGAAAAAGATTAAAAAACGCCAGAAGAAAACAAAGAAATCATAGAACCATTCTATGCGGGGTAATTACAAGAGGAAACTGGATATAATCGCCGTGAAATATTTTGTGATATTCAGCCTCTTACTGCTGAGTGTATTTTCCTGTTCATTAACTAGTCACACGGAATCCATTTCTTTAATACCTGTCACTCAATCTGTTAAACCCAACTCTCCTGAAATTACTGCCTTCTGGTGGAATGGGGGCTGGGATCATTACGACTCAGACTATATGAAATACCTGGATGAATTCATCATATTTGCAGTGGCTCCAAATCCTGAAACGGGAGAAATCTTTGTTGATTCTGTATCCAGCACCACAGGTGAAATATTCTACCGTCGAAATTCAGGTCCAGGCTTATCAACTGGGATGCTCAAGCAAATCACAGCAGATGCAGATAAGTATCAGGTTCGTAAAACCCTGGGTATCAATGGCATGGGGAAGAAGCGGACGATCTTCAATGCTCTGGTTGAGAATGGACATGAAAAGAAATTCGCTTTAGAGATATTAACTTTTTGTCAGACCTGGGGAATCCAAAATGTGGATGTGGATTATGAACATCCAAATGATGATCATGATGTGGCAATGCTGACTGCCATCATCCGTGCACTCTATGACCAATTAAATCCAGCAGGTATTGGTGTCTCAGTAACGGTGGGACCCAATCGTGAGTTCATGCAAAAATTTGTGAGAAATAATCACCAGTATCTCTCACAAATCAATCTCATGTCTTATCTCCAGCCCTATAAAAATTTTGTAAAATGGCTGGAGTTTTATCATAACGAATTAAGCGTACCCCGGGAAAAACTATATGGTGGTATTGGATTTTATATCAAAAAACAAGGGAAACCCAAAGAGTCATATGATTACCGCGAATTTGTCGATTGGTTCCCTGAAGGAAACATTCCTGACGAGATAACACTAGACGACCCAGATAATCCTGAAAATGTGAAGACATTCCGCTTTAACAATTCTCATGAAACGCTTTCTAACAAGATTCAATACGTAAAAGACGAGGGCTACGGCGGTATCATGATCTGGGCCATCAACCATGATTTGCCTATGAGTGATGATCGCGCCATGTTGCGCTATGTTCATAGTGAGGTACACAAATAGTGGGACTTGTATTCCGAGGGTTTGTTTGTGTCTCCCTGAGGCTCTCGAAGGGTGAGCACTATAGGTTATTGTCCCTTCGACAGGCTCAGGGTCCAGGTCTGTACGATGGGAATGAGACAAAGATTATGATCAATTAACAGAGGTGATGGTGAATAATGAAACGCCGTGAATTTCTAAAAGTTGCTGGAATCGGAACCCTGGGGCTGGTTGCATGTGTACCACCCAGCCCAAAAGTCCCACTCAAGTCAGGCAAACATCCCAATATTATCTACATCCTTGCGGACGACCTGGGATATGGAGATGTGAGTTGTCTGAATCCCGAATCCAGGATTCAAACGCCTCATATTGATCAACTAGCAGCAAATGGCATAAATTTCACGGATGCACACTCCAATTCAGGTGTTTGTACACCCACACGCTATGGCGTTTTAGCCGGACGCTATACCTGGCGTACAAAACTCAAAAGGGGCGTGTTAAAGGGGCATTCAAAACCACTGATCCCGACAAATAGGCTAACGGTTCCAGCCCTTTTGAGGCAGTCCGGATATGCAACGGCATGTATTGGCAAATGGCACTTGGGAATGGATTGGCCAACCAAGGATGGTGAAGAGGCTAAGCTGGGTCTCAAGAATGTAGATTTCAACCAGGACATCCAACACAACCCGCTGGATTTGGGATTTGATTATTACTATGGTATTTCTGGTTCGCTGGGAATGCCTCCCCATGTGTTTATTGAAAATCGACGGGTTGTTGAAGAACCGACGATTTATGTGAAAAAGAAAACCCCCGAGGCTAAACAATTACTGAATGGACGCGAAGGCTGGATGGTAGAAGGCTGGGATATACATTATGTACTACCTCGTTTCAGGGATAAGGCAGTTGAGTATATAAAAGATCATACAAAGAAATCGCCTGAACAGCCCTTTTTCATGTATTTGCCTTTAAATTCTCCTCATAAACCCATAGCACCCAACAAAGAATTCCTGGGAAAAAGCGAGGCCGGTGAATATGGCGATTTCGTCATGGAGACGGATCATGCGGTAGGTCAAGTTGTCAAGGCCGTTCAAGAAACAGGGATTGCAGACAATACTCTAATTATTTTTACCAGTGATAACGGTCCAGAACGTATCATGTATGCCATTCACAAGGAGTTTGGTCATGATGGCTCAGCTCAATACCGTGGTTGTAAACGTGATAACTGGGATGGGGGTCATCGGATTCCTTTCTTCGCCACGTGGCCTGGAACCATTCAGGCAGGTCATTCAACCAGTGAACTTATCTGTTTAACAGATATGCTGGCAACCTGTGCAGAAATTACGGATCAGGAACTTCCCGATAATGCTGGTGAGGATTCAGTAAGTATCTTACCTGCACTGAAAGGGATCAATTCTCAACCAATACGTGAGGCGGTTGTCCATCATTCAGCTAAAGGGTTCTTCGCTATTCGTCAGGGGGATTGGAAATTATTGCTCCATGATGGTTCAGGTGGCAATAAGTATCCCGATGTAAAGACCCCGCCTATTCAACTCTACAACATGAGAATCGATGAAACTGAAACCCAGGAGTTCTCAGTTCAAAATCCTGAAATTGTCAATAAATTGGCTGGTCTCATGAAACAATATATAACCAATGGTCGAAGTACTGCAGGTAGTCCACAGTCAAATGATGGGGAAGAGGACTGGCGCCAAATTGATTGGATGAAGAATTATTAAGGATCCCATGATGCAGCGTAGGGAATTTCTGAAATTATCAGGTGGTCTGATGGCCATGGCAGTCATGCCTTCACTATTGAATGCAGCGGCTCGTAAACCAAATGTAATTCTCATTCTTACCGACGATCAGGGTTATGGTGAACTGGGCTGTACCGGAAATACTGTTATCAAGACCCCTTTTCTGGATCAAATGTATTCAGAATCCAGCCGCTTGAATGATTTTCATGTCAATTCTGTGTGTTCACCATCGAGAGCAGCCATTTTATCCGGCAAATATTCAAGTCATGTGGGTATCTGGCACACCGTAGGTGGGAGAGAGATTCTCAACCGTGATGAAACCCTCATGCCTCAGATATTCAAAGCTAATGGTTATAGCACTCAAATGGTGGGGAAGTGGCATCTCGGTGATAATTATCCCTATCGTCCTGAAGACAGAGGCTTTGATGAGGTTTTCCGAATAGGTGGCGGCAGTCCGGGGCAAGTTCCTGATTACTGGGGCAATGACATCTTTGATTTGCATTACTGGAATGGTAGCAAATGGAATCCATCAAAAGGTTTCTGCACTGATGTTCAATTCGACGCCACCATGGAATTCATTAAAGATTCAGGCAAGAAGCCCTTCTTCTGTTATCTGGCAACCACAGCCGTGCATGCTCCAATCGGGGCACCTGATGAATATCTGGAGATGTACAAAGATCTGCCAGAACCTGTTCAGAAATTCTATGCCATGACCAGCAATGTGGACACCAATGTGGGTCGTCTCAGAACTTTTCTTAAGAAAAACAATCTTGATGATAATACCATATTGATATTCATGACAGATAATGGATCAGCCTGTGACAAGCAGGACAAATACAAACTCCACAATGGTGGGATGCGCGGCAAAAAGGGATCGACCTATGACGGTGGACATAGGGTTCCATGCTTTATCCATTGGCCCGCTGGAGGGATCAATCGTGGTATGGATATCGATGAATTATCCGCACATATCGATCTATTGCCAACCTTGCAAGAAGCCTGTGGCTTGAACCAGGATTCGAAATCCCCGCTTGATGGATCAAGCCTGCTACCACTATTGAAAGGTAACCAGACAACCTGGCCGAACCGGACTCTGGTTACTGAGACCAAGGTCAAGAAACGTTCACAGATGTATGCTTCGGCTGCCATCATGACTGAGCAGTGGCGTCTGGTTGATAAAGGTGAGGAATTATACGATATTGAAAAAGATCCGGGACAGAAACAGGACCTGGCACCCAGTCATCCCCAGGTTGTTGAACAACTCCAGTCGGATTATCAGGCCTGGTACCAGTCGGTAGAGGAAGGCTTCTTACCCATCAATCGCATTGTGATTGGTTCTCCGAAAGAGAATCCAACCCGTATAACCTGTATGGATGTTTATCCGGTTGAGGGAGCCAAACCTGGCAAGATTGTCTGGAATCAAAGCCATGTACTTAAGGGCAATCGTAATCATGGGAAGTGGCTTCTGGAAGTTGAAGAATCTGGTAACTATGAATTTGCCCTGAGCCGATGGCCCAGAGAATCAGGCCTGAGCTTTTCGGAATCTCCACACAAAGCGCAAAAAAGGAGTTACTCTGAAGCCCAGTTGATAATTGATGGAATACTCCAGAAACAGAGTGTCAATCCCAGAGATAAACAGGTTCGATTCTTTGCGAAGCTGGCTAAAGGACCCCTCGAACTGGAAGCACTCCTATTTGAGAAGAGTGGTGAAGTTACCTCAGCCTATTATGTCGAAATCTTAAAGAAACGATAGAACTAACTCGATAGTATTTGGAATTATTGTCATGAAATTGAATCAAAAACATACAAATCTAGTGATTACAATAGTTACCTGTAGTCTACTTATTCTCACATCTCTCTCTGCCGGTGAGGTGGCAAAGAATGCTTCTCCAGAGCGCATGGAGGAATGGCGGGACTGGAAATTCGGAATGTTTATCCACTGGGGACCCTTTGCACAGGCAGGTGCTCCCAATGGTAGAATCTCCAGCATGCGCAAGGATCTGGAGCAGGGTTTGAATTATTACAAAACCTTTAATCCAGTCAAATATGATCCTAACCAGTGGGCAGAGCTGGCCAGTGATGCTGGAATGCGTTATGCCGTATTGGTGGCCAAACATCATGATGGATTCTGCAATTGGGACTCCAAGGTGAGTGAACGGACCATTACTAATCCAGATTGTCCGTGGAGCAAATCAAAAAATCCTGATATCGTGGGTGAATATGTCAAAGCCTTTCGCAAAGCTGATGTGAAGGTTGGTCTCTATTCATCGCACTTGAATTATTCAGATCCAGGTGGGATGGGTGCCATGATCGATGCCAAACCGGGTGCAAAGCGGAAATCAGTGAATCGCTGGGTCGAAGACTATAAGGAAAAAGCCCCTGAGCTGTGGAAAAATTATGTCCAGCAGGAATATGATCAACTCTCAGAACTCATGGGAAATTATGGACCCATCGATATTGTCTGGTTTGACATTCACTGGCCCAAAAATGGAAGCGAAGATGCTGCTCCCATCTATCAAATGATACGTGAGAAACAGCCCAATATCATTTTCGACAATCGCGGTACACTGGATTATGTAGATTATAAGGTCCAGGAGCAGTGGGTTCCAAACGTACCACCCAAAACCGAATTTTGGGAATTTAACTGTCCTACCGCCAGCAGCGGAGGAGGGGGCTTCTGGTATAAGGGTGAAAATGCAGTGTACAGGACCGGTGAAGAACTTTTATACATCCTGGTAGATGTGGTTGGAAAAGGCGGGAATTTCCTCCTGAATGTTAGCCCCAAACCGGATGGGAGCATTGCCGACCAAGAAGTGGCAGCTTTGATGGATATTGGAAAGTGGATGGATAACAACAGTGAAGCCATCTATGGAACCACAGCAAGTCCCTGGGGGGATCCTCCAGCCTGGGGTCGGATTTCAACTAAAGGGAATCGTCTCTACCTCATGGTTTGGGATTGGAAAGAGGGGTCAGAGCTAGCTCTGGATATTCCAGCGAAGCAGGTGAAGAGGGTTTCTCTGCTTGCCAATAATAAAAAGGTTAAATACTCCAATACGAAGGACGGGATCAAGATTAATCTATCCACCTCCGCACCAGATAAGTATGTATCAGTTATCGCTGTAGACTACTCTGGTGATCTCAAGGTGAAACAGAAATGGTCCAAACCTGTCAAACATGAAAAATCGGATGTCTGGCATTTTGATAAGAACACCGGTAAGCAGGAAAAGGGTTTTCCACCAAAACCCTAGTGGGGAATCCAATCGAATTAAGCAATTAACATGTAATTCATTGAGTAACTTCTCTGGTTAAAGGCTAAATGAGTAGCAGTGGCAAAGCGTAATGGAACGGAGACAATTTCTAAAAATTGCATCCCTGGCATCGGTAAGCATGCTCAGCAATATCCCATTGAATGCTGCTGAAAAAAGACCCAATATTCTATTTATCATGTCAGATGATCATTCGTCTGAGGCTATCGGTGCCTATGGAGGGCGCTTAGCTAAACTAAATCCTACTCCCACCATTGATAAACTGGCTTCTGAAGGCATCATCTGCAAAAATACGTTTTGCAATAATTCAATCTGCAGCCCCAGCAGAGCTTCAATTCTCACGGGTCAATACAGTCATATAAATGGAGTGACTTCCCTGGGCGGGCGAGTTGCCGAAAAAGATCAAACGCTGCCTGTCAACTTGCGCCAGGCAGATTATCAAACTGCAATTGTGGGGAAATGGCATCTCAATACGCAACCTCTTGCGTTTGACTACTATAAGGTCTTTAAAGGTCAGGGGAAATATCATAACCCAGCATTTTTTGAGCGAAGGTCACCTGATTCAAAGGAAGCAAAGTTAAAGGAGACTGGCTATAGCTCAGATTTGATCTATGAAAGTTCGGTGAAGTGGTTGGAGCAGCGGGATAAAAGAAAGTCTTTCGCGTTATTTTATCATTTTAAAGCGCCGCATGGTCCCTGGGATTATCACGATCGATACGCTTCATTATACAATGATATTGACATACCCGAGCCTGAGAGTTTATGGGACAATGAAGGGCATGGTTCAATGGCAACCCGTGGTCATAATGACGAACTTATTTCTCAAATTGGTTCATCAGTTGGGCGTAGGCATCGTTCTCGGACTCAAACCAAGTTTCTGAAAAAGGAACTTGCCAGAACCGGTAATCAGTCAATTAGAGATAAGCTGGACGATCTCTCAGATGATGAGATTAAGAGGATGTCGTATCAGGCCTATGTTAAAGGCT
The DNA here is from genome assembly GCA_018650795.1 of Fidelibacterota bacterium. GTDB lineage: Bacteria > Fidelibacterota > UBA8477 > UBA8477 > JABMPR01 > JABMPR01. The sequence continues at coordinate 77,140 of JABIFG010000058.1, read as the reverse complement.
ATCTCCGTTGTGTCCGAGGTGTGGATGACAATATTAAAAAGATGCTGGATTATCTCAAATCAGAAGGTCAGTTGGATAATACCATAATCATCTATACCGCTGATCAGGGCATGTTTTTGGGTGAACATGATTTTATTGATAAACGCTGGATGTATGAAGAATCTTTGCGCATGCCATTTATTGTTCGTTATCCACGAGCGATCAAAGCTGGAACCACAACGGATGCTCTCATTAACAACACAGACTTTGCACCCATGATGCTTGAATATGCCGGTGTGAAGAAACCGAAAAGTATGCAAGGTTATAGTTTCAGGTCTATTCTGGAAACTCGTAAAGAGCCCCCTAATTGGCGCACAGCTACCTACTATAGATACTGGCTACATATGGCGCACCATTATAATCCTGCCCATTTTGGAATTCGTACCAAGGAATGGAAGCTTATTTTCTTTTACGGACAGCCAGAAAAGGTTCAAAAGCAGGGGAAGAAAAAATCTCCCAAATCACTTATTACTCCACCTGGCTGGGAATTGTATGATATGAAAAATGATCCCCACGAGAGGATCAATCTCTACGGAAAGTCCCGATATGCAAAGATCACCAGACAATTGAAGCGCCAGCTCAAGGATTTGCGTGATGACCTGGGTGATTCGGATGAGGCATATCCTCATATCAAAGCGGTAGTAGAACGACATTGGGATGATGACTTGACTGAATCAATAAGAATCTCAAATCATCTGAAAAATAATGCTGAGAGATTGAACTCATTTGAAAAATCAGAAGAAATTAAAAAGCTAATGAAGTAATAAGTCAAAGCCTTACCTGTTTAGAATAATGGTATCGCACATTGATTCTCAACACTATCTTTGTAACAGAATCGACAGGGCTTGAATGCAAAAAGTACTGGACTTTATGCCTAGATAAAGTATACTGAATATACTATATTAATCCACTATATGCTTCCTGAAAGGGTGATCATGCCGAGACTCGGACATCCAAACATTAGCCACCAAAACAATGCTATATCAATGCATAAGCTATTTCTGATAATATTATTACTGAGCTCAGTAACTATTTTTGCTGAGGTGCGTTTACCGGCTCTGTTTCAAGACCATATGGTTTTGCAGCAAAATGTAGAAATTCCCGTGTGGGGTTGGGCGAATCCGGGAGAACAGATTCATCTGGAGTTTGCCGGTCAGCAACAAGAGATCATTGCCGATGAAGCGGGTGAATGGAGCACATCTCTAGCACCCATGCCTTATGGTGGTCCCTATCAGATGACCCTATATGCTGAAAATGAAATCGTTTTGAATGATATCCTTCTCGGTGAAGTATGGCTCTGCTCCGGTCAATCCAATATGGCCTGGACAGTGGCAAAATCTAATGATTCCGAAAATGAAATTGCTATGGCCGATTATCCAAGCATTCGCCTGTTCGAAGTAAAACGAACACCCGCCTATGATGAACCAAAGTCTGATTGTGTTGGTGAGTGGACATCATGCTCGCCTGGAACCATCGGGAAATTTTCAGCAGTTGCTTATTTCTTTGGTCGTAAAATTCATACAGACCTGAATGTTCCCGTTGGTTTGATCCACTCATCCTGGGGTGGGACGAGAGTGGAAGCCTGGACCTCTCGAACTACGCTTGAACAGCATGAGATAGGGACATCAGCTCTGCAAGACTATGAGAATAAACTCTCCACATTTGACCCCCAAAAATCCACAGCAGAATACGAAGAAACTCTCAAAAAATGGGAAACCAAGAAATTACGCAATCCTGATGCAAAGAAACCCAAGCGCAAACCAAGCCCGGCTAAAAATAAAAATGCTCCTTCAGGACTCTTCAATGGAATGATACATCCATTAATTCCCTATGCGATGAAGGGTGCTATCTGGTATCAGGGTGAAGCAAACTCGAAAACTGAGCAGGATGCATTTCAATATCGTGACCTTCTGGTATCAATGATCGTTAATTGGCGACAGTCATGGGGTCAAGGAGATTTCCCCTTCTATTTTGTCCAATTGCCTGCTCTCAAATCAGAAAAGGTATCCTGGCCTATTACTCGAGAGTCCATGTCCGAAGTCCATAGAACTACATCAAATACTGGTATGGTGGTGACCATCGATTTGGAAGGTTCAAAAAATCTGCATCCCAGGAATAAACAGGATGTGGGCTATCGCTTGGCACTCCTGGCATTGGGTGATACCTATCAAAAGGAAATTATATATTCTGGTCCAGAGGTAAGAACCGTGAGTCTCAAAGGGACAGCGGTAATGATTAGTTTCCAATTTGCTGAAGGTGGACTTTCAACAATTGGGGATGAAGTGTTAGGATTTGAATTAGCTGGAGCAGACGGCAAATATCATGCGGCAACAGCCAATATTGTGACAACTGGATTCATTAAAAAAAGACGAAATCAGGTCAAGGTAATCTGCTCAACAATAGGCAAACCAGTCTTCATCAGATATGCCTGGGCAAATGATCCGGATGTATCCTTAAAAAATGATGCTGGTTTACCAGTAGCCCCCTTTAGATATGATCTCTCTGAATCCGATAAGAATGATTAGAGGATAGGTGTTGAGTTGACCTGGAAAGAATTTCTAAATTGAGCTTCCAATCCTGGTTAGTATATTTGACGATGGTCATTGTTGCGACTTCTTCGCCGGGTCCTTCAACTATTTTAATTGTGACAAACTCCGTTTTATATGGCTGGAGAAAATCCGCTTTTACAGCGCTGGGGAATGTGGCTGCCTTGTTCCTGCTGGGAGTTCTTTCAGTAATTGGATTGGGGACTTTGTTAAAGACATCAGAGTTCGCCTTTACCGTTTTTAAGTTTGGTGGTGTGATCTATCTTTTTGGTCTGGGTGTCATGTTCATTTTAAAAATGCATGCTCCAATCGAGGTTTCTTCCGGTTCAGAGGAGCATAAGGAAATCTCAGATAAGAGGTTGTTTATTCAGGCATTGGGCGTTGTCTCCAGTAGTCCCAAAGCTATTCTGGTCCTGACCACACTGTTTTCACAATTCTTGAATACTGAAGCTGCTTTAGTTCCTCAGTTCGCAGGATTGATTGTTACTCTCATGATTTCTTCCTTTGTGTTTCTAATGGGCTATGCAGTACTGGCCCATAAAATGAAATTATGGTTAAGCAATCCCAGGAGCAGCATGCTGGTGAGTCGGGTCAGTGGCGTCATATTTATTAGTTTTGCAGCATTACTGGCAGTTTCGAGTCAATAAATTTAGGGGTAGCAGGATAAGGAGTTATATTTGCAACGCAGAGAGTTTTTAAGAATAACCGGAGGAGTGTTGGCTGCCAGCGCAACCGGTCTGGCCTGGGGGAAGAAAAAGAAGCGCCCCAATATCGTCTTTCTCCTCACCGATGATCAGGCCTGGCATCTTCTGGGGTATAACGGAAATGCTCAGGTAAAAACGCCGAACTTTGACAAGTTGGCTGCGGATGGTGTCATCTTTGATCGTCATTATGATACAACCTCGATCTGTATGCCCAGTCGTGCCACCCATATGATGGGTCAGTATCAATACCGTCATGGCTGTAGCTTCAGCCGTGGATCCCTTGAATCAGCCAAATGGAATCAATCCTATCCAGTCCTCATGCGACAGGCCGGATATTTTACAGGTTTCGCCGGTAAATTTGGGTATGCAGTCACGGATAAACCGGATAAATCTGGATACCATAGCAATGAAAAAATGCCCATGGATTCTTTTGATGTCTGGCATGGTTGGCCCGGACAGGGTGAGTATGAAACAGAAGAGAATGAACACATCGCCATGTACGCAGAACAGTATCCTCATGTTAGTGGAGCCCTGGGGGCTGCATCTGAAGATTTTATTGATACGGCCATGGAGCAGGACAAGCCATTTTGTCTTTCTGTGAGTTTCAAAGCTCCCCATTCACCCAGATCGCCAGATTCCCGCTATGACCACGTTTATGCTGATACGGTTTGGGATGAGCGCAAAAATCATGGTACCAAAAACGCTGAGCATTTACCGCAACAGGCGAAAAGTGGCCGGCAGTACCTGCAGTATAAGGACTTCAGGGGTGAGCGCTATCAGGATACCATGCGCAAATATAATCAATTGGTGTATGGGGTGGATGTCGCTGTCAAGATGATCAGAGACAAGCTGGAAGCACGTGGCATTGCCGATAATACGGTTATCATTTTTACAACCGATAATGGCTATAGCTGTGGTGCTCATGGTTTTGGTGGCAAGGTTTTACCCTATGAAGAAGCCAGCCGCGCTCCCATGGTCATACTGGATCCACGACACCGAAATTCAGGCAAAGGATATCGCTGTCAGGGAGTAACCGGGAGTGTAGACATCATGCCGACTATAATGGACTACGCTGAGCTGGAAATTCCAAAATCAGTTGATGGTATCAGCATGCGATCCATGGTTGAAAATCCCAAACACAAGCTTCGCGAAGCACTACCTATCATGAATGTCTGGGGGATTATACCCACACACGAACTGGGTGTTGTGACAGAAAGATATAAGTACATCAACTGGTTTTTTGCTGGTGAAGGGATGCAGGCAGCAGAGGAATTGTATGATCTCAAAGAAGATACCTTAGAGATGCATAACCTGGTTGATAAGCCTGAAATGCAGAAAACCTTGCGACAGATGCAGAAATATTACGATCAAGAAGTTGAACGCTGGAAGAAAAATTGTGTGCAGCGCAATAACTATCCAGAATGGGCTGTGTTGATGGATCGTCACGTGTCATGGGATGAAAAAATCCGACTTATTCCTAAAAAGGAATTTAAGAAATATCGAGAAGCACTAGCAAAAAGCAAATTGAGTATAAAGAAGAGTAGGAAAAAGAAATGATGCAATATAAGGAATTGCTGCTGATTCCCATAATTATGGGATGTCTTTATGGCTGTGCTAATGAGCGGGTTGCAACTGAAATCACGCCTGAGGCTAAACAGGAAATTACTTTACCATTTACTGCTGACTGGGAATCCTTGAAGCAACATCAGACCCCTGAATGGTTTAGGGATGCAAAATTTGGAATCTATACCCATTGGGGTCCATATAGTGTACCAGCCTACTATACCGAATGGTATCCCCATGGCATGTATGAGAAAGACGGTTTCCGCAAGAAAGATTTTTTTGGTCATCACACCAAGACCTGGGGACATCCGTCTGAATTTGGTTATAAGGATTTTCTACCCATGTTTGATGGTGCTCAATTTGATGCTGAGGAATGGGCAGATCTTTTTCAAAAATCTGGAGCTCGTTTTGCCGGTCCCGTAGCAGTCCATCATGATGGGTTTGTCATGTGGGATAGTGATCTGACCAAATGGGATGCCAAAGAAATGGGTCCCAAGCGGGATATTGTTGGGGAATTGGAAATCGCCATCCGTAAACGCTCCATGCATTTTGTCACCTCCTTTCACCATGCCCGTAACTGGTCCCTTTATGATCATGACTCCAGTTATGATACCGGTGATCCCCAATATGCTTATGTAGGAAGTATGTATGGTCCTATCCACGAAAAAAGAGCTCCTCACAGCGAGGAATATCTGCTGGACTGGCAGCACAAGATTGAAGAGGTGATTGAAAAATACGATCCTGATTTACTCTGGTTTGACGGAGCCTGGGGGAAGGGAGCCTTTGAACCCTATAAGAAGGACTTTATCCACAACTATTATAACAAGGCTCAAGCTGCCGGTAAAGAAGTGGGCATTACCTACAAAAAGGACAATCTGCCAGAAGGTGTTGGCATCAAGGATAATGAAAGAGGCTCAATGGCTGAATTGAGTCCAGAGGCTTGGCTAACTGACAACTCAGTCATGTCAAATTCCTGGGGATATATTAAAAATCCCAAATACTTCACATCCAACTGGCTCATTGATGAATTGATTGACGTTGTCAGCAAAAATGGAAGTATGCTGTTGAATGTAGGTCCCGATCGGCACGGCAAAATCGATGATGAATCAAAAAAACGCCTCCTGGATATTGGCAAATGGCTTGAAATGAATGGCGAGGCCATTTATGGGACCAGACCCTGGACTAGCTATGGTGAGGGACCCACTTTTGTTGAGGGTGGTGGACATAATCGCCGTAAAGGTGAATTCACAGCAGGTGATATTCGATACACTACTAGAGATAACGACTTATATATTATCGTCATGGATTGGCCTGAGAATGGAGTAGCTACGGTAAAAGATATCTGGAGCGAATTACAGAAAAATTCCACAGAAATCAATAGAATTGAAATGCTGGGCAGTGGACCCATCAATGATTGGTTTCTCAGTGAGACCGAGTTGAAAGTCACTTTTCCCCAGTCCAAACCCTGTGAACATGCCTTTGTTCTAAAATGTGAACTGGTGAAATAAAATGAAGCGACGGGAATTTCTTAAATCCGCTGGAATAGGTACTCTGGCATTATCAATACCAAGCGGGCTGGCTCAGGCAGCGTTTGGTAAAAAGAAACCGAATATTATCCTCATCATGCCTGATGATTTTGGCTATGAATGCGTAACAGCCAATGGTGGACAATCATATTCTACTCCACGAATTGATGATCTGGCCAAACGCGGGATCAGGTTTACGAACTGTCACTCACAACCGGTTTGCACGCCCACCAGGGTGAAAATCATGACTGGGAAAACTAATGCCCGCAATTATGTGGCTTTCGAAACCCTCAACAAGGGCGAGAAGACCTTCGGACACATTATGGGTACTGCAGGGTATGCTACGGCTATCGCTGGCAAATGGCAGCTTTCAGGACGTGGCAAAGAATTTCCTGGCACACGACCCGAAGATTCTGGCTTTGATGAATACTGTCTCTGGCAGGTAGATCGTGAATCCAAGGGCTCGCGTTATTGGAATCCAAATATTACCCAAAATGGGAAAGTGCTTAAGGATACTGATGGGAAATATGGCCCCGATATCTATTCACAATTCCTCATGGATTTTATGACCCGGAATAAGAAAAACCCCTTCTTCATCTATTATCCCATGGCTTTGACACATGGCCCCCATGTCCCCACACCGGATAGCAAGGAAGGGGATTCAAAATCCAAGCGCAACACCAAATACTTCCCCGATATGGTAGCCTATACCGATAAAATCGTGGGAAAAATGGTTGATCATCTGGAGGAACTTGGGATTGCAGATGATACACTTCTCCTGTTCACAGGTGATAATGGGACAGATAAGAAGGTCACATCCAAATTTAATGGTAAAAAGATCCGTGGAGGAAAGGGCCGCAGTATTGATGCCGGTACTCATGTACCCTTAATTGCCTATTGGGAGGGGACTGCACCTGCCAATAAGCTCAATACCGATCTCATTGATTTTTCAGATATTCTCCCAACTGTAGCAGAAATTGGTGGAGCTAAAATTTCAAAAGATTTCATCGTGGATGGTGTCAGCTTTGTACCTCAGCTCAAGGGCAAGCAGGGTCACCCCAAGGAATATATTTTCTGTCATTTTGAAAAAGGAAAATATGCCGTTGAAGACAGCGGGATCGAAAAGAAGAAAAAGAAGAATAAGAAAAATAAAAAACCCAAAAAGAAGAAATCAGATAAGCCTGAATTTACAAGATGGGTTCGCGATGAACGTTGGAAACTCTATAACAATGGCAATTTCTATGACGTCATTACCGATCCAGACGAAAAATCGCCACTGCCGGTAGGGGATCTAGCTTCAACGGCTGAAGTGAGACGCAAACGTTTTGGATCAGTTTTAGCTGAAATGGCCAAAGAAATAAAGAAGCATTAACCGTTTTGTAACACTGGGGAGTGTAAGATGAAAAAGATAAGTGTAATAGTATTAATTCTATTATACGGCATCAGCCATGCCGAGGATTATTCTTTGAATTTTGATGGTGTAAATGATTTTGTAGAATTCGAGGATTCACCTGCCCTTGATCTAATTGAAGGCGATTTTAGCATTTCTGTATGGGCCAAGGTAGACTCCTGGGCAGATGGAAAGATGTTCATGGCCAAAAAGCAAAACGGCGCTAACCTCTGGCAATTCAACTTAAATGGCGGGACGGGAGCCATTACTTTTCTCGGGAAAGTAGCTGGTGTGGAGGAAATTTCCCTGCGTTCCGAACCAGATATTATGACTGAAGTTGAAACCAATGCCTGGGTAAATATTATTCTGGCAGTAGATCGAACCTTATTGGACACAGCCTATATTTATATTAATGGTTCTGCCTCTGATTCTGTCATTATCAATACCTTCTCTACCTTATCACTTGATAATACGGGAAAGTTAAGATTCGCCCGCAAGAACAATGGTTATTATGGTGGTAAGCTGGACGAAATTGCTTTCTGGAATTCAGCTTTGAATCCAGAAGAGGCTGCAGCTATTTATGCCGAAGGAAATGTTCTTGATGTTTTAGCGGATGGTGGGAATTACAATTCCTCAGCTACACTTCAGGGATATTGGAAATTTAATGAAGGAAGTGGAACCTCAACCCAGGACTACAGTACCAGCGGAAACAATGGTACGATCGTGGGCGATCCACTCTGGGACGATGATTCTCCGGTAGCTGAAGTGACGGGTGCACCAAGTGCTGACTTTACGGCTTCACCCACATCAGGTGATGCTCCGCTTATGGTTAATTTTACTGATCTTTCAGTGCCAGGCAATAGTCCTATCAATCAATATCAATGGGATTTTGGAGATGGAAATTCTAGTACTGAGCAGTCTCCCAGTCATATTTATGAAAATCCAGGTCATTACAGCGTAAGCTTATACATTCAAGATGAAAATGGTTTGCCTAGTACCAAACTTTCTTCAGACCTGATTTATGCTGGCTTAGGTGAGCACCTTAGTAATGTAGGTTTCGAGACCTGGAACGATACCATGCCTGAGTTTTGGGCATTCGATAAAGACAGCGCCGTGACAGCTTCCATAGAAGAATCTATAGTTCATTGGGGAACCAGGAGTGTTCGCATTGAACAAACCATTAAGAGTCCCCGCCTGTTCACTCAACAGGATATCCCGGTAGTTGCAGGAGATGATTACAAATTCTCAGCCTGGTTTTTTGACAATGATTCAGCAGTAGTAGGACGCGTTTTAATCAGATGGGAGAACGCTGAGCACGACCGAGTTGGTTCTGATGTCGAATCAGGCATCACTGCTAATGAGGGGGGCTGGCAGCATATTTCAACCGGATTTGTCACCGCCCCGGATAGCGTGGCTTTTTGTGACTTCAAATTGCGGACAGTAGATGTCAATGCCAGTTGGGATGGAGATGGAACCATCTATGTCGATGATGTGTCTATGGTCGGACCCGGCGGGGTTGTTGGCATTGATCAGGTTCGTCGGGCACCCAGGAGCTTTAGTTTATCACAAAATTTTCCTAATCCGTTCAATCCAAGTACCAATATCCAATTTGAATTGGAGGATAATCAGTACATAAGCCTCGAGTTGTTTGATATCAAGGGACGCTGGGTTCACTCGATTGCATCTGGGGACTATACCGCTGGATCCCATACTGTAAAACTGGATGCCAGCAAACTTCCGGCAGGTCTCTATCTCTATCGTTTAGAAAGTGAGGGAGTGAGTCAAGTCAGAAAAATGATCCTTGTGAAATAGACTTGAGATAATGAACTGGTGATGAAGTGTTATGTGTTATTCCTCGACTCCACTTCGACGAGCTCAGTACATCGCGCTCGGGATGACGTACTTGATTTTTTCATCACATCGTCGAATTATGAATCAGATCAATAGTGACAAACAGAAAGATGTAGCCAAATGTGTCTTAATAAAGTGAAATACGTCATCATATCCCTTTTGGTCATGGCTCCCATGCTCCTGGCTACAGAATATTATGTGGCGACTGATGGAGACGATACGAATCCAGGAACAATATCAGCCCCTTTTGCCACGCTTGAGCATGCCTTTATTGATGTGGCTGGACCCGGGGATCACATCTATATCCGGGAGGGTGTCTATCATGAAGAGGTGGTGACTAGTTCAAAAACAGGTCCCATAACCATTTCAAACTACGCTGATGAAGAGGTGACCCTCGATGGTTCCAGAGCGCTCTCAGATCTGGGTGGAGTAACCTGGACTCAGGAGCCAGGAACGAATATCTATCAGACCACCCTCGATCAGGATGTCTGGCAGCTCTGGGTTGATGGACGCATGATGATACCGGCTCGTTGGCCCAATGTCTTAGTCGGACATCCCTGCGATCCAATTCAGTTTCAAGAAGATGAATATACCCCCATAGCTGGCTCATGGTGGGATTGGGAAGGTACCTGGGGACATATGGTGAATACCTGGAATGCAGGTGGGAATCTTACAAATAACTCAAACTTTCACAATCTTGCAGCAGAAGGCGTCAGTTTTGAAGGTGGTTCCATCATTTTGAACTTTCATTCTGAGTCAACCTTTTCCCGCAATATTCTCAGTCATTCAGCCGGAAGTAACGATTTGATCCATGAACCTGTTATGAATCCCCACGACCAGCGGCAGGGTCAGTTCATGATTGAAGCCAACAGTGCTCTGGATATCCCTGGTGAGTGGTATTATGACAACACGACAGGCGTTGTCAGGGTCTGGTGTGAAGACGGTGCTTCTCCTGAGGGTCGAAATATCAGGGGCAAAACCATATCATATGCCATCAGTGTGAATGAAATGGATTTTATCACCATCAGGGGTATCAATTTCTTCGGTTGTACCGTCAATTCTCCCAATGGACATCATGTGACCGTTGAAGACTGCAATTTTTCCTATCCGACCTGGTATCGACGTATGCTTGGTGAACACAGTTATGCGGGAGAACCTGAGCAAGCTGCAGCTTCCGCAATCCATGAAGGTACTACTGTTCTGGATGGATCGACTAGTACCTCGTCAGGTACATTTACCACGCTACGCAACTGCGTTTTCGAATATTCGGATGGTATGGTCTGGATGAAATCGGGTTATGGAATTCTGATTGATAATTGTCTGTTTCATCATTTCAGCTTTACCGGGATGGCTCAAATGGCTCTCATGGCAAATTCAAATAAAAATAGCTTAATGACGAATTGTACTTTCCACACGAATGGCTCGAAGGTCATGGTCAAACATACCTCCATGGATGTAACGATGTGTCGCTTTTCCAAATTTGGATACTTTCAGTATGATGGTTGCGCCATGCAATGTGCCGGTGGGGATGGACCCGGGGGTGGCAGCGATGGAAGAATTCGCAGCTACAACTGGCATTTCCAGGCTTTCAAAACCGGTTGTAGATGGGATGGGAGCAGCGGTGTTAATGGCACTGACCATCATTTTGTCTCATGGAAGGTGCCTGCTTCTATGCAGATCAAAGGTGATTATCATCATGTAATCAATAATACATCACTGGAGATTCAATCTGATGGAGAACCGGGTATAAAAGTGCTGACTCCCGCTGGGACTGATAACAATTCTCATTCAAATGTACATAACAATTTGGCACAAGCGATTTCCTCCGATCGACAGATATATGTCCCCCTCACTGGAAATGAGAGCCATAACTGGAATGGATATGTAACAGAAGAAAATGCCAGTTTGCAGGTACGAGATGTTCACAATTTTGATTTCAGACCGCGCTTCGACAGTGATCTGATCGATGCAGGTGTTATGTATGATAGCATTACGGCCGGGTTTGTAGGTGATGCACCAGACATTGGAGCCTATGAATACGGGGATGTCAATTACTGGATTCCAGGTTATCAATATTCCCACGCCTCTACACCCATCCCACCACATGAATCTAACATGGTCATGACGGATGCAGATCTGATGTGGTTGAAGGGGAGGGAAGCAACCAGTTATAGGGTCTATTTTGGGCTAAGTCCCAGCAATCTGGTTCAAGTGAGTACACAGGCTAATAATATCTATGAGCCCGGTTTGTTGGAGGAGAGCGAATATTTCTGGCGAGTGGATTGTGTGACGCCAGCCGGTGTTGTGACTGGAGAGACATGGAGTTTCCTAGTCGGTGAACCTTCAACTGGTACTGGTGACAGCGGGATTCTACCATTCAGATTCAAATTGCAGAACAATTATCCAAATCCCTTTAATCCCAAAACCAGGATTTCATTTTCTATCCCTGAGATGGATATGACCAGCTTGACCCTGTTCAATATTCAAGGACGATATATTCGTACCCTGATAAGTGAGGAGCTTGGTCGGGGGGAACATAAATTTGATTTGTACGCAGAAGATCTGGCATCAGGTGTCTACTTTATTCAGTTGGAAAGCGGTGATTCAAGGGCGGTCCAAAAGTGTATGCTTATAAAATAATTCGAGGAGTAGTCGCTCTTTTATGGCTGCTGTCATGTCTGAACGCTACAGAGTATTTTGTCTCTGAGTATGGTGATGATGAATCTGATGGTTCCATTAATTCTCCATTCCTGACAATTCAGCGGGCTGTCGATGAAATGTCCAGCGGGGATATCTGCCAACTACGTGACGGAAGGCATTATGGATTCATCAATATGGAGAATAAATCCAACCTTAGCTTTAAAAGCTATCCAGGTGAAGAGGGCGTCATTGATGGGACCAAGCTCATTACATCTGACTGGGTTCAATATCAGGGTAGTATCTACAAAACAACTGTTACTGATACCATCTGGCAGTTATTTGTCAATGATCGCATGATGCAGATGGCACGTTGGCCAAATCTAGCCAATCCAACCAACCCCGACTATTCCAGTGGGGGTCATCCCAACCCAAATTTCCCTGAACCAGGAAGTTTTTGGGATATTAATTCCTGGGCTCACTGTACGGATGAATCAATCTTTGTGCAGGGTGTTGGTGGCAATATCGTGAATAATGAGAGTGTGCATAGCCTGGCAAGTCTAAATGTTGATTTAACAGGTGGTCTGGCAGTGGGTAAACTGACCACTTCAGAGCACATTATTGTGGAAGAAATTACCAATCACATACCTGGTTCTAGCAGCTTTGAGTGTACGGCTGAATATCTGGATGTCAGTCGAGATTCTGACGGCTCTGAATCTCGATACTGGTTTGAGGGGAAGCTGGATTTGCTGGACAGTCCGGGAGAATGGTTTTTTGATCAATCCACTATGGAATTGTATTTGTGGTGCGAAGATAATGCAAATCCCTCTTTGCATGACATACGCGGAAGGACCATAGACAGGATTATGGAACTTCATAATTCGTCAAATATTCTTTTTGAGAATTTAACCTTCTATGCAGGAAATTTCCTCATTCTCCAGGGAGACCATCGAACATTTAACCATTGTAATTTTAGTTATCCATCATACTCCAAACGCATGCTGGGTGTGCGCGAGCAGCCACTCAATATTGATTTGGATGGAGGTCAGGATGATACATTCTATGATTGCGTGTTTGAATATTCAGAGAATTGTGCCATTACCTTTCATAGCGCCGGAACCCGTAGATGGCGTATCGAGAATAGTCTGTTTCATCATATCCTGTGGGCTCAGGGACGACAGGGGGCTGTTTATGGTCGCAAATCGGAAGACGACATATTTAGACGAAACACCATTCATACCATCGGGAAGGGGAATGGTCTCAAAGGCGGTAAAGCGGATCTGATTGAGTTAAACAATATTTACAACATTCATTATAGCATAGATGGATCCAACATCCAGATTGCCCCAGGTCAACAACCCGGTATGATTATCGGTTATAATTGGTGTTATGATACTAATAGCCACAATGTGATCCGGTTTGATGGGGATCCAGGCGCTTATGATGGCACGATTCATCATTGTATTTCCATGAATGGGAATCGCGGTCTCAGAGTTAAGGGAACCGCTCATTTTATCTATAATAATACTGCCTTTGGCTGTGTACCTCGGAATGATATCCAGATCTCAATCGATAAAGGTGGAAATGACAGCACCTACACCATGAATAATGCGGCGACCAAGTTATCGGGAAGTAATAATGGTTTTACCGCTATACCTGGCTTCCACGATCATAATTGGAACGGTTATGAAACGGGGACTGATTTACGGGAAGAGCTACGTGATCCCTATAATTTTGATTTTCGACCCAAAGCGGGATCCGAACTCATCGATGCCGGTGTGATCATTCCAGGAATCACTGAAGGATATGTCGGGGAGGCACCGGATATTGGGGCTTATGAATTTGGTGATGATAACTACTGGATTCCTGGACGACTCGTATCAAAGGCATCAACACCTGTTCCACCTCATGATGCAGTCAATGTTATGACAGACGCCGATCTGATGTGGCTGAAGGGGCTGGAAGCCACAAGTTTTCAGGTTTACTTCGGGACTGAATCTGGTCAGCTCACGGAAATGGGCACGCAGGTCAATAATATTTATGATCCGGGTTCGTTAATTCCGGGTCAACTTTATTATTGGAGAGTTAATTGCAATACACCTGCCGGCTGGGTAACGGGTGATGAGTGGAATTTTCTGGTAGGTTCCGCTGCATCAGGGCTGAATAATGACAGGGAATCTCCATTCAAATTTCATTTGAGTGATAATTATCCAAATCCATTTAATGCGCAGACGACAATAAAATTCACCTTACCATACGCATCACAGGTGAAAATGCAGTTGTTTAACCTATTGGGTGGACTAGAGTTAACCCTGGTTGACCGTTCTATGGTGAAGGGACATCACAGTGTTGATTTTCAGGCAGATCTGCTGGCATCAGGGGTGTACTTGTACCGCCTGAGTGGCAAAGGATTTTCTCAGACAAAGAAACTCGTCTTAATCAAATAGACATTATTTGGGCTACTTATTGCATGAGTCGTGCTTGTTATTAGTCATGTTAAAAGTATATTAAGTATACTTAATAAAGTGTAATGCACTGATATGAAAAATTGGACGCAAAAGAACATTTAAACCAGCTGTCTTCGTCGATAAGAAGATTCAGGCTTTATTGGTAAACCAATAAGCGGTATAAGTGAGGTCTTAATGAGAGGCACAAAAGCTTTCTTCCTGATCATAATGATGACAAGCTGGTGCTTTGCAGGTGTAACAGGCAAAATAGCTGGGGTGATTCGTAATCTGGAAACGAAAGAACCTCTGATTGGTGCTTCCATCGTGGTCCCTACCACTTGGGTTGATGAATTTCAGGTAGAAATGCTCCATCCAGCTGGTGCTGCAGCCAATGACAAAGGTCAATATTTTATTCTGAACCTCGAACCGGGTGATTATGATATAAAAGTCATGATGATGGGGTATGGTACTGAACTAAGAACCAGAGTACGTGTGGATGCGGACCGCACAACCTGGGTGAATTTTGAGCTCGAACCAAAAGCCATTCTAGGTGAAGATGTTGTGGTTACAGCCTATCGGGCTGATGACATACAGGTTGATCTCACAGCCACACGTCAAAATTACGCCATGTCGGAAATGGAAAACAATACAGCCATGTACGAAATTGACGATGTGATCGCTTTACAAGCCGATGTCGTTGATGATCATTTTCGTGGTGGCCGCGAAAATGAAACCCTGTATCTGGTTGATGGTGGAACCATTGTAGATCCCATGGAAAATGGCAAAGCCTACACTCCGCTGGTGATCAGTATGGAACAAGTTCAGGTCGTGACAAGTGGATTTAGCGCAGAATATGGTAACACTCAATCTGGTGTTGTGAACATGATTCCAAAACAGGGTAAAAATAAGTGGCGTACGAATGTACAGATTGCTTATACAGCCCCTCATGATTTGTACTGGGGTGGCAGTGTTTTTGACACCTCCAAAACCCCTTGGAACCTCTTTGCTGGCGGTCCAGAGTTTTGGTTGACCTCGACTACAGACTCAGAGAATCCTTATTTCGAGGAAACGGGTGGTGGCAAATATGCTGCCCACACCTACGATGATACCTTAAAGCAAGCTATGTTTGCTTATGCCCAATTTCGAAGTTTTTCGCGACTGCTGGATGGAAATTATAATGACCTCTGGCAAGATCTGCGGGTGAACTTTAGCAGTGGTGGTCCTATTACTGATAATACACGTATCTTTTTCGCCCTGGGCAATCATTCAAAACCAAATATAATACCCTCAGAAGTGCCTGATACTCGTCGAGATTTAATGGTAAATCTTACCCATGATATGAGCAGTACTAACAAACTGGTGATGGGTTATGATTATAATTATAATTTTAGTAATACGATTGGTGTGAATAATTCGAGAGATCTTTTCTTCAGGGAAGAGGGTAACTCTAAAAAGATGCGGACAACCCAAAATTTACGCTTTCGCTGGGAACACGTTTTTTCAAAAGCTGCTTTTATGGATCTAAACTTCCGGATTCTCTATAACCGCTCATGGCAGCTTGCACCCATTCGTGACCCAAATCAACAAATTCCCCAATATGGACCTTCCAATGCATTGCCTTTTTTCTCCAGACTGGGATTGAACGGTATGTATAGTGATGAATTCGCTAATTCCAGAAATCGCAATCAAAACACAACCTATTCTCTGTTGAGTCAAGTTTCAAATCAACTAACAAATTACAATCTTCTCAAATTCGGTCTTCAGGTCTTCGCCTACGATATCAAAAATTATGCTGAAAATAATGTAACAAGTCAGACCAATTATGAGTTGAATGAGTATAAAGTAACACCAATTGAAGGTGCTCTCTACCTGGAAGACAAACTCGAGTTTGAGGGAATGATCGCCAATCTTGGTTTGCGGTGGGATTTTTACGATTTTAACACGAGTTATTTCAGCGATCGTTTCTCACCGACACGCAATCCGGATTTTAATCCTGACCTACCTTACTTTGAGCAAACAGATTATTTGGATATAGATAATGCTTTGCGTGAAGACACCAAGCCATTCTCCCGACTGCAACCCCGTCTGGGAATAGCATTTCCCATCAATCTGGCTTCAGTAGTACATATGAATTATGGCCAATTCGTCCAGCGACCTGGTTTGAAGTATGTCTATGAACGTCGTATCGAAGAAACGGGTCGTGTTAATAGCCTGGGTAATCCACAGCTTCGTCCTGAAAAAACCAACTCATATGATATTGGTGTGGTCCAGGGCTTTCCATTTGGTATCAGGATGGATGTGAGTCTCTATTATAAGGATGTGAAAGATCTGATCCAGGCTGTGACCTATATCGATGAAGAGACCAACGTTTATCGCACCTATGACAATCGGGACTATGCCAATATTAAAGGTTTTCATGCCAGTATTGAAAAGCGCAGCAAATTATTCACAGCAATTGTCCGCTATCGATATCAGAAAGCTACTGGAAAGTCAGCCACTCCCTTTGATGCACCCGTAACCTATCTTGAATTGGACAGATTATCGGGGCGCATAGATATTGAATTACCTGATCCCGAAGACATCCCTATGGACTATGAGCGCACCCACCGTTTGGTCACCAGTTTCAATATTAGAAGCCCCAAAAAATTTGGTCCCCAAGTATTTGGATCACGACCTATGGGAAGTTGGAACTTGAATATTCGCAATGACTGGATGACAGGGCGTCCCTACACATTCGATCCCGAAGTTGCAGGTCAGCGTTATAATCGACGAACACCAGAGGAAAACAAGCTTCAGGCACGTCTCCAGAAGACATTCCATCTGAGAGCATACGAGTATACTGTCTATTTCGAGGGTATGAACCTGCTGAATGATAAGGTTTTCAATTATTCCGTCTTCCGTGGGGACAGTGAGCGTAAATCAGATCTCCATGACTATGGAGTTGAAGGTGAATGGGAAAATATTTATGATGAAAATGGCGAATTGCTTGAGCAAATCTGGCATGATGGAGCTCGAGTATACACATTAAATGTGGATTTTCCATACATCGAAGAAGCAATAATTTATAAAAACACACCAGCCTATTACAGGATGGGTGTGAATATCAAGTTTTAGAGCGATCAGTTGCTGTAGAAGGGTAAGATACATCATGTTTAAAAATGAAAAGACCTGGATTGCGCTGATCATCATGCTTTTGCTCACTTTGACGTCTGTCTGGGGTCAACGCCGAGAATACAAAGTAATGCGCAGAGGAATGATGCGTGAATCTCTCTATAATAATGGAATCATCAGCACACCCTTTCACAATGACGGTATGGATATCGTTGATCACCCTCAGATGGAATGGCCCAAGTACTCCAGCACGGTTGAGGGTACCATCATTTATGATGGACAGCACAACACTATGGGCGGTGGGATTCATATATCAGGAAATGTTCATGATAAACCGTTTCAGACCGATCGTCATTTCTCATTTTGTGGACTCGTCGGAGGTGGTGGACCCGAGGAAACCATTGGTATCTGGAATTTTCCTGTCGAATTTTATCGAACTGAGAATTATCCCATTCTTTCAGATGGAAGTCTTAACCCCGAGTATGATCCTGAAGAAGCCGAAGAAATTATCTATGCCAAATGGGCAACCAGTATGGGTGTCACAATAACCCGCGTATCGCGAGCCTGGAGTTATCCTGATTATGATGACATGATCATTCATGAATATGAACTGGTTTTCGATGGAAATACTGATAGTGATCCTACTACCATTGAAGAGGTTACTATAGAGCGTAGCTCCGGTGGTATTACTACACTAGACACGGTTCAAGTCTGGGAAGATTTTGTTGTTTTTTTCGGTCAGGCTTGGGGTCCCAACATGTTTGCCTATCAGCGTCAACCTGAATATGGTGGCATCTGGAACTGGAAGCCTGGACTCATAAGCGATGGAAACCATCAGAGTTTTGATCACAAATTATGGACCCTTTTTAATTTTGATACACAAACAAATGGTTCCTTAAACCGTAAGGCCAAACCAGAACCAAATCTGGATCTTTTTGAAGAATGGGCCAGAACCGGTAAAAATGGTGGCGGGCTATTGGCTCCTCAGGCTGCAGGCATGAGTATGCTCTATTATGATACAAAACATCTCTCAGCAATCAACATCGCCACTGATACGACAGTTTATGATGGTGAAACCTCCTATGCCTGGAAAGCGAATGATCATGAGCTGTTTCAGTTTCCTGATGAACCAGATACCAATGTATTTCGAATCAGACAACCCTGGGAAATTTACAAGAACAAAGGTTGGTTTGGTCTGAATAAGCTTTACGAAGGTGCCTCTAGTGAAACCGAGAGGCGAGGGAACCCTTTCGGAACTAGCTATTTGACAGATCCACGAGTCGGTGAGACCTGGGTCGGCAGGGGATCTTTCTCGTCTAAAAAAGCCAATGCTATGCCGCTTCAGGCGTTTGCATTTGGTCCCTATACAATTCATCGGGGCGACACCATCGAATTTAGTATGGCTCAAGTAGTGGGATATGGCACTGATTCCCGCGAGATTATGGGTGGGGGATCACACGATGCGAATGTATTATTTATGAAGCCCGTCAACATCGACTCCTTTGATGTCATTCTTAAAAATGATGAGGGGAATGATGTGGTCATGACCAGCCATTACATCTCAGACTATGGATATCCTGACTATGTGAACTCAGATGTAATCACAGTGCAGGATGTTTCCCGCAAAGCTTACGAGATGTACACTGGCGATTCACTGGCTCCTGTTGAAAGCTGGGGTGCCGGTGAGTTCCGCTATTGGCCTGAGAATAATGCGAGAGATGGGAACTATTCAGTTCAAGATATTCCATGGCCTGCACCCATTGTGGAAGTGGCTAATACTGCTCTGCAGGGAGTGCGAGTACGCTGGAATCGGGCGGTGGAAAATTTTCCTCATACGGTGAACGATCTTGGTGGATTCAATTTATATAGGGCCTACAATCCTCTGGGGCCATGGAAATTACTCATATCTAAGGGCGTTGGAGATGTGAACTCAGACAATACCTACGAATTCTTTGATGAAGACTCGACCCTGAAGATGGGCGAAGCCGTATTCTATGCAGCTACAAGTTTTGATACTGAGGGCTTTGAGTCTGGAAAATCCAACATCTTTCCTGATCCCGATAATGCCGACCTACCAGCATTTAGAAGGAGTCAAGGGGCAGTGGAAGAATTGGGTGAAATCGTGGTGACACCAAATCCCTTCTTTGAAAAATCAGGTTTCTCCGGTACGGGTGAAGACAACATGATCGGATTTTATGGATTACCTGCAGTATGTACTATCCGCATCTATTCATATGCCGGACAACTGGTGGAAACACTGGAACATGATTCTGATGCATATTCTCATCAGTATTTCCAGGTCAGTCGAAATGACCAAATTATTGCAGCAGGTCTCTATTTCTATTCGGTCTCAACCCCCGATGGTCAAACCACCGGTGGCAAATTTTTCATTATCAAATGATATGGAGTGAAGAGAAAATTATGAAAAGAAGATCAGGCAGGGCAAGACAGGTCATCATCTGTGCTGCAATTTTCCTTTCCTCCGTGATGGCTCAGGAAAAGGTTGGGACGACTGCATTTCAATTCCTTAAGGTCAATCCCACCGCCAGATCGGCGGCTATGGGTGATGCCATATCATCCTTTGTTGATGGTGCATCTGCAATGTTTATCAATCCTGCAGGTCTGACGGATATTGATAAGCTTGATCTTTCGGCTTCTCATTTCAACTATTTCTTTGATGTAAAAACCTCTGCCTTTTCAGCCGCCTACAACTTTCCAAATTTTGGAACTGTTGGTATGATGGCTCAATTCACCGATTATGGCGAAATGAATGTCACTTCTGTAGATGCAATGGGATATCAAAACGGAGATTTTAATCCAGGTCTTACCGGCGAGACTTTTAACCCTGGACATCAGATTATCGGCTTGTCCTATGCCGCATCCCTTACGAACAAATTTGCATTCGGTTTGACAGCGAAGCAGATCAAGGAAAATGCGGATTATTCCTATAATGGTAGTGAGATGTCAGCTTCCCTCATCGCCTTTGATACAGGTCTGCAATACAAAACGGGTTATGAATCTGTAAAAATATCTATGGTCCTGAGACATTTTGGTAAGGATGTAAGTTTTATTGAATATGAAGACACCCTGCGAATCTTCCATGACAGTACTTATACGGATGAAATCAAAACAGTTACAGGTAAACAGTATCCCTTACCACAGATTCTAGTCATGGGTATTTCTGGCTATGTTTTTGGTCCAAAAGATGCGATTCTCACTTCACCGAACTCGAAATCCAGTCTGCTCTTTGCGGTGGATATGTTGGCTCCCCGTGATTACGATCAGCAGTTTAATTTTGGATTGGAATATGCTTACGATGAGCTGCTTTTTGTGAGATCTGGCTACAAACTGAATTATGATACAGAGAACTGGAGCCTTGGTTTTGGTCTGCATTTTAAAGGTGTGCAAGTGGATTATTCATTCAACAATTATGATTCCTATCTGGGAGCCATCAATAGATTTTCACTCGGAATGACTCTTTAAAATGGATTCTTTAGGATACAAAATGAAAAGAAGTGGACTTCCAGTTTTATTCAGCGCAGGCTTGCTTTGGATGATGTGTGTCACCAGCGTTTATGCACAGGGGAATGGTGCGGATCTCGGATTTCAGGGTCTGGGGCAGATCAGTCCCCTGAGCGTTAGAGGGCTTGCGACTGGAAATGCTTATGCAGCAAAATCAGGTGAAATTGAATCGATTTATTTTAATCCAGCCGGTTTGAATGGCATTGAGGAATTTCAAATTTCATTCTCTGCTAAAGCGACCGAGACCACCCTATGGGAAAATAAAATGTGGGGAGATCAAGAATCCACACCCATGCTAAGTATGATTTTGGACTATCGTTTTGAAATTGATCCTGGACAATATGGTGTTACAGACGATTCACTCTGGTTACTGATGGATATTGAAGACATTGGCATCCCTGAGCAGGGTGTTTATCATTACGAGCGTAGTGCTGCGAGCTGGATCGAGGAGCGCTCCAAAAGATTGCCCCTAAACGCCATCTCCGCGGTTTTACCGATCACGCTATTTGAACAGGATATTGTCCTGGGCGGATCCTTTTCACGTCAGTACAATGTGGATGACTACGATCGAAATGACAGTCATACTGATCCCTTCCTGGCACACCGACCGTATATGCACTATACTTTTGATAACAGTGATGATACAGCCCATGTGGTATGGTCACAATTCACCAGGAGTCGTCAAGGGGTAGTCAATTCTCTACGATTTGCCCTCGGTTATAGTCCTGGCGAAGTCATTCAACTTGGATTGGGTGTGAATAGTCTGTCTGGTGATACTGAGGATGAGTTAGTTCTCGATAAAATAGCGGATCTGGATCTATGGTCAAAAAGTTTTGTTTTTTCACATGATTCACTAGTGACCCGGACAAGTGGGACGTCAAGTTTTAGTGGTCTGAATATGGATCTGGGTTTGATCCTGGATTATGAAACTATCGACTTCGGTTTTCAGGTCAAGTTGCCCTATCGACTTAAAAGGGACTGGATCTATACCCGGCATGTCTCTGCCCCTGATTCAGTCTCATCAATCCCACTTAGTGGCCAGGATTATGCTGATATACCTGCTTCTTATACAGTTGGGGTAAATATTCAGGCAACAGAAGATTTGAGTATCGCCTTTGACATGGGCTTCAATCCATACGAGTCTGCGACATTTCAATATGCAGATTTTGGCTATGGGGATATTGTCTCTGACTCGACTCAATATCAATGGGCGGATGTAATGAATTATCAATTAGGTCTATCTTATGATCTAGCAGATTTTTTGACCCTGATGGGTGGTTATCGTTCAACACCCCTGGCATATGTACCCTGGGGAGTTGCAGATAAATCTGAAGGTCCTCGATCCACCAGCCTTACAACGGGGGTATCCATCTCCATCATAAAGGTTCAGTTAGACATAGCTTATGAATACCAGCATATAAAGTATTTAGAACCTGCTTATGCCTATCTTAATTTTGTATCGCAGCATAGTAGTACTGTACTGATAGGTCTGAAATATGGTTTTTAAATCAGAATGTTGCATAAATAGTTAGAAGGATCCAATAAATGTCTAAGCATCTGCTTTTACTGATCACTATTTGTCTCACAATTGGATTTCCACAGTGGGTTGAAGTTGAAGTGCCAAACGAGGGTGAAATTATAGAAATCTGCACCCTCAATGATGGCTTGGCATTTGCGGTGGTTCACAGCTCAGATGGTTCAGAGCTAATCAAATCAACGGATTACGGTGAAAATTGGATAACTATAACCTCTGGTCCAGTTGACTGGCTTGACGATGCATCAACCATTGCGTTTAAAAATGAGAATTATGGTGTTGTAGGTGGTTCAAACGGGAAATATATCTGGACTCAAGATGGTGGAGCCAACTGGCAACTAGATCAGTTTGGCAGTTCAGACGATATTTCCTCAGTCAGGTGGATAGGTTCTTCTGAGTTAATAATGTTAACGGAAAATGGAATCATATGGTCTACTGAATATATTGGCGCGGGCTGGGTGGTAACTACTAGTCTTGAAGCCGCGTTAAATCTTGTTAACAGCAGAGCCAAAGCCTATGCCCTTGAGATCATCGATCACGACAATTGGGTGGTAGTAGGTAAGAAAGGTGCGGTGCTCAAAACGATGGATCATGGATTGACGTGGAGCGAATGTTCACATTCAGCTGGCAAGCCAGTCTTCCAGGATATTTCAGTATTAAATATTGATAATTGGTTTATTGTTGGAAATAATGGGAGGGTGCTGAAGACCACAGATGGGGGTAACAGTTTTACCAGGCTCTATCCCGATCCTTCAAATACTTTTGATTATAATGCAGTGAGTTGTTTCGACGAGAATCATGTGATGATCGGCGGTCAGGATGGATCCTCTTCAGGTGTTATTCATTACAGTTCTGATGGTGGAATGAATTGGATCGATGAACCCTTTACCGCTGGCAATGAAAACACCATCATGATTAATGATATTCATATGTATCGATACGACCATGCGCTAGCTGTGGGGGACTACAACCATGATTCCCAAAGTGCCGATTCACGTATATACCTTTATGGTGAAGCCCTGTTCTTTGGTGATATCACTGGAGATGGACAACTCGATGTAACAGATTTAACTCGCATGGTTGAGATCATCACTTCCACCGGTGATCCTGGTCTGGAAACCGAATTACGGGTTATGGATATGAATGGTGATAATTCAAACGATATCCTGGATGTGGTTATGCTGATTGAAGCCATCCTTGACGATTCTGCACTTGCCAGGTCGATTGTTTCTGGTACGACGCTTTCATCGCAATCAATGACTCGAGTTCATAATACTCTGGAATGGCAAAATGTCCCTGTTCACATTTCATATAATGGGATGATTTCCGGGTTTCAGGCAGATATTAATTTTGATCCATCCGTTTTTGAAATTGGAACACCAGAATTAGCACCGGGAAATGAATCAGCATCCACATTTACTAGCACAGGAGCGGGAAACACGCGTCTTCTGGGTGTAAATATTGGGGGTGGTCAGATCAATGTTGAATCTGGACTCCTGATACAACTTCCCATGCAGGTTATTGACGTTGCATTTACGGGACCAGTGGAATTCAGCATTGATAATTTGATCCTGGCAGGACCGGGGGGCTCCGAAATCCAGGCCGAGATATTATTGAGCGTGGATGAATATGATCCGGTTAATCCAGAGGATATCATGTTGCATCAAAATTTTCCTAATCCTTTTAATCCCAGTACCAGCATTCAATATGGTATTTCACAGGCTGGTCCGGTTTCCCTTGTGGTCTTCGATACCAGGGGAAAGCAAGTTGCAATTCTACAGAACGAGAATATGCCTGCTGGTCAACATGTAGCAAGTTGGGATGGTTTAAACGACGCAGGATTATCTGTACATACAGGCATATATTTTTGTAGGATGATTTTGGGAAATCGGTCTGATACCATAAAAATGTTGTTGGTTAGGTAGTAATAATTCTGAAGGATCGATAGATTCCTCCACTCTAATTTGTAAAGCTTTAGGGTCACAAGATTTACACAGAATGTTAGAATGTTAGACTTGCTTTTTTATAAAAAATAGGTATACTAAATATACATAAGATTGAATAACATAATGGTTTTTACAGTATATAATTATTGGAAAATGAGAGTGTCTTAGGAAGGCAACTCGAGGTTTCATATTTATTTAACATTAAAGGAGAAGGTGTATGCTTAAAAAGTTACTCGTATTGACAATTATCTGCATGTCGCTTGGTTTTGGACAGTGGACAGAAGTGGTCGTTGAAACGATGGGAAAACTAAATCAAATTCAGGTACTGGATGATGGTCTGGCATATGTCGCTTTAGGTGGAACTGGCTATTCCGGGGTTTTGAAAACTACTGATTATGGAACGACCTGGGATACACTGATGTATTATGCTGGTGAAGGTGCTAGCTCCCTTCTGACGGTTGCTTTTAACAACACTGGTGTCGGATTTGCTACTGGACCCATCGGTTACATGGTGGTCACTTTGGATGGTGGAGAAACCTGGACCTCCGGTGTAAGTCCAGGTGGTCCCAATAAGACCAATAAAGTCCGGTGGATCACAGATACCAGATTTGTGGCAGTGGATTTTAAAGGTATTCTTTATTATACAGAAGATAACGGAGCGAGTTGGACCGAGGATTTTGCCTTGAATACAGCGCTTCTTGGTGTTCATGGCAGTGCGAATATTACTGCTCTGGAAATCGTTGATGAAAATAATTGGCTGGCCTGTGGCAAAAAGGGTGCGATCTTGAAATCCACAGATGGGGGTGTTTCCTGGACAGCAGTTACCCATACAGCTGGGACGGTCTTTTTCCAGGATATAACAGCCGTTGATGCTAATTCCTGGTATGCTGTGAGTAAACAGGGTAAAGTATTGTTTACCAGTGATGGTGGCCCAAATATTGCCGATTTAGGTGCTAATCCTGAAGCCACAATTGATTGGTACTGTATCGATAATTTTGGCGCTGATAATCTTATTGTCGGCGGTAAGTATATCGATGGTAATGGTGTCATGATGTCTTCCGCTGATGGTGGATCAACCTGGGTTGCTGAAACATTTGCAGGTGCAGATTTGTACAACTATAGCGTCCGTGATGTACATATGTTCAGTGCCACAGACGTTATCGTTGTTGGTGATGTTGGGACTACTGATGGTTATGTCTACATCCTTGGTGATCCAGGATCTGGAACTGGCAATGTTGCCCCTACAGCCGATGCAGGTGCTGATCAAACTATGGATGAAACTGGACCTGGTCTGGGAGTAACCGTTACACTTGATGGATCTGGATCTTCAGATTCCGATGGAACCGTAGCTGCCTGGGAATGGTCCTGGGACGGTGGAACAGCATCCGGTGAGACAGCTGATGTAGAATTTGCAGCTGGTACTTATTCAATCACACTTACAGTAACTGATGATGGTGGTGAAACAGCTACTGATGAAGTGATTATTATAGTCAATGCAGTCGTATCTGTTGATGGCCGTATGAGTCCAAAGACATTTGATCTCCATGCTAATTTTCCCAATCCCTTCAATCCGTCGACTCAGATCAGCTATGATCTCGCTGAGAGTGGAATGGTTGAATTGACGGTTTATGATGTGAACGGGAATGAAATCAGTAATCTGGTAAAAGGCTACCAATCCGCTGGATCACATTCACTGACCTTCAGTGCGAACAACCTGCCATCAGGTGTCTATGTTGCCAGATTAACTTCAGGTATGAATAGCACGACCAGGAAAATGATCCTGATGAAATAATATGATCAATCGTTCTAAAGTTTGATGGTGAGGGGATAGGGTCTTCCAGGCTTTATCTCCTCACTTTATTTATAAGTAAGAAGCGTGGCATTATTTGAAACAGATTAAAACGCGACAGGGGAGGAAGTATGCTTAAACGAATAGGGGTATCAGCACTATTGCTAATATCAATTGTGTTTGCCCAATGGACCGAGACTGAAATTGTACCAGATGGTCGACTGCAGGAGATAAGTATCCTGGATGACGGGACCGCCTATATCGCCATCGGCAATCAGACAGATATACCCTATGGTGGTGTTTTAAAAACCACTGACTGGGGAACGTCCTGGACTGAATTGGATTGCCCGGCAGCAACGACACCGACCGGGATGCTTTCAGTAGACTTCTGGGATGTAAACCTGGGAATCGTCACTGGCAAAGACCATGTCGTCATGATAACTCGTGATGGTGGTGCCACCTGGGAAACACCAGCTTTTGAGGCAGTAAATTCATTCTGGGTCTCAAAATGGTTGAGCGCTACTACAGTAATCACTGTTGGCGATAGTGGTAAGGTATTTATCAGCGAAGATGCAGGTGTGAACTGGACTTCGAGTCGTGCACTTGTAAATGTACTCCAAACGATTCACAGCAAAGCAGGCTGTTATGATATGGAATTCCTTGATGACAATACCTGGGTCAGTGTTGGGAAAAAGGGAGCTATCGCAAAAACTACGGATGCTGGTGCCACATGGACTATTCTGCCACAGGGTCTGGGTACGCCAGTCTTTCTGGGTATTGATGCTATTGATGTGGATAACTGGATGATTGTTGGGACTAATGGCTCTGCCCTCAAGACAACTGATGGGGGAGCAAATTTTACAACTATGACTTTAAACTCTGCGGCAAGATTTGAATCCTTAGATTATCTAGATGCAAATAATGCCATGGCAGGTGGTAATCTGGGATCAGGAAGTCCTGGAGTAATTTATCAAACCACAGATGGTGGTGCTACCTGGACAGAAGCAGATATACCCAGTACAACCTCTTGTACGGTACGAGAGATTCACATGTATGATGCGACCACAGTTATTGCTCTGGGAGATCTCAATCCAGGTGGGAGAATTTATCAACTGGGTGATCCCTCCGGAGGCGGCGGTGGCAACAATGCTCCAGTCGCTAACGCCGGAGCTGATCAAACTTTTGATGTTGCCGCACCAAATCAATCCGTCTTTGTGACATTGGATGGATCAGGCTCATCGGATAGTGATGGCTCGATTGTCAGTTATGACTGGGCCTGGGAGGGTGGCAGTGCTTCAGGTGTTTCTGCCTCCAGCGCATTTGAGGTTGGAACCTATACTGTCACACTAACGGTTACAGATGACAGTAGCGCTACGGATACCGATGACGTCATCATCACAATCAATCCATATAATGCACCTACAGCAGATTTTAGTGCTTCAGTAACTGAAGGTCTAGCTCCTCTGGAAGTATCATTTACTGATCTTTCCACAGCTGGTGCATCTAGCATTATCGGTTGGAGTTGGGATTTTAATAATGATGGTACTGAGGATTCAGATGTTCAGAATCCGAGCTATACTTTCAGTGAGGCAGGAACTTATTCAGTGAGTTTGACTGTACGAGATTTGGCAGGTGCTTCGGTGACTGTGACAAAGGCTGATTATATTCTGGTTAGTCCTGTCTCAATCGATGGTCGACTGAGTCCACAGACATTTGCTCTACATACAAACTATCCCAATCCATTCAATCCCTCGACTCAATTGAGCTATGATTTAGCTGAGAGTGGAGTGGTTGAACTTACGATTTACGATGTCAATGGTAATGAGATCAGCAAACTTGTACAGGGCTATCAAACTGCAGGTTCATATACCTTGACCTTCAGTGCGACCAATATGCCGTCTGGTATCTATGTTGCCAGATTATCATCGGGGATGCATAGCCTGACCCGGAAAATGATCCTGATGAAATAGTATAGAGTCATTGATTTTGACTTATCAGGGGCTGATTGCTGAAAGGCTATCAGCCTCTTTTTATTTGTCCATCGAAATGTCATTTCTCCCCGTCATCCTGAGCACCGCGTAGGATCTTGATCCATAAGAAGGATTCCATCAAAAGGACCAAGATTCTTCTATCACTGCGCTCCATCAGAATGACACAATTCTCACTTTCTGGTGTCACTAAATAACTGTTTAGGTATTCCTTGGAATGATTAAAATATATAGTATACTAAATATACATAAAGACACAATAGATTGATGTTACTATATAAATACATTAAAAATAGGACTGCTTCTGTTAGTGTTATATATACAATATGATAGGACTGTGAATCCAGGATGATGAAAAAAAATATTCACTTCCAATGGCTTATACTTGGCTTTTTGATTTTATCACAAGGCTTTACTCAATGGAATGAAGTTTCTGTCGATGACAGCATTATCAAATTGAATGAAATCTCTATACTTGAAGATGGTGTGGCTTACGTTGCCGTCGGTGGTGCTCTAAATTCAATTCCTGAAGGTGGTGTCCTGAAAACACTGGATTATGGACAGTCATGGCAACTTTTGACCTGTCCAGCCGCTGACAATGGTATTTCGATGGTCACAACAAGTTTTCGAGATCAGTTCACCGGTTTTGTTGGTGGATCCAATGTGATGAACATGCGAACCCTCGATGGTGGGACGAGCTGGACCTACAACAGCTTCGATACACCTGAATCTATTCGTCGGGTCAGATGGTTGAATGATAGCACCGCCATCGTGATGGATAAAAAAGGTAAGCTCTTTACGTCTCGTAATACAGGTGAAACCTGGGAAATGAATTCAGCTCTGAATGACATTCTTCCTAGTATCCACAATAATGCTAGCACCATGGCGCTTGAAATTATCGATGAATATAATTGGATCGCAGCGGGGAAGAAGGGGGCTCTTGTATCAACATCCAATGGCGGTCAGAGTTGGGGTGTCCTCATCCACTCAGCCGGTACACCCGTCTTTCAGGATATTGATGCATTTGATGTGAATAACTGGACTGTTGTGGGAACCAATGGCACTGCCTTGATGACACATAATGGTGGTCAAAACTTCATCGATCTAAACCTGGATCCAAATAATTCAGCAAAATATCAGGCAGTGAGCTATGCAGATAGTTCCAATATTATGATTGGAGGGATTACAGTATCCAGTAGTGGCTACGGAGTAATACACTCAAGCAGCGATGGCGGGCAAACCTGGGAGGATGAAAGTTTTGGCGGCAATGATATCTATGGATTCTCAATCAGGGATATCTATATGTATGAACCAGGTCTGGCGATTGCTATTGGTGACGCCAATCCCGGAGCTAAAGTATTCCTGCTGGGTCAGCACATTTTTTTCGGCGATGTGAATGCGGATAGCCTATTAGATGTTCTGGATTTGCAGCGGTTGATGGAGATCGTATCTCAATCAGGAATTCCCGCAAATGAAGACGAACTTCTGATTATTGATATGAACCGAGATCTCTCATATGATGTCCTGGATGCTGTATTATTAGTTGAAGCTGTGATGGATTTCAATGAGTCTCCTGATAGTACGTCACGATCATCGAACTCAGTTGGATCTACTTATAGCGATGCGAGTAGCCACAATGGGTATTCAGTGAGTCAGACAAAAGGTCATCGAATGAAAAGAATATTTGCTAATCGGCTCAGGAAATTCAACATTTAATTGAGCATTTAAGCACTGGAGACGAACAATGACCAATAGAGAACGGTATGGAAAAGTTGTCGAACTGCGAGAGGAAAAGATCGTAGAGTACAAATCCTTACACGCCGATTCTCATACTGGCGTCCGACACCTTCTATCGAAATACAATATTCATAACTATACAATCTATCTGCATCAATTGGATGATGGGAAATACTATCTGTTTAGCCATTTCGAATATTCAGGAAATGATTTTGCAGCAGATATGCAACTCCTCAGCGAGGAACCAGAAAATCAAGCCTGGTGGCAGCTAACCGATCCTTGCCAGATACCCATCAGGAATCGACAAACGGGTGAGCAATGGGCACGTATGGAAGAAGTTTATCATAATGATTAATCCCCAACGTTTTATCTTAAGACCTGTTTGATTGATTCAAGCAAATATTCAGGAGGAACTATGAAGACAAAATTACACCTAAACCTGAGTGCATTATGTTTATCGCTGATTTTGCCAGTTTTGGCATTGAGTCAAGCAGAACTACTACTCAACAATAGCTTTGAATCCTGGGATATAAGTGGGGTGAATGGACCACCGGACTATTGGAGAATTAACAATACAGCACGCGTGAGCGCCAGTCAAGAGACGGAGCTCGTCTATGAAGGTGATTACAGTATTCGGCTGGACTATTTTAATACAGCAAATGGTGAATTGATTCAGGATGATATCCCTATTACCGGTGGTCAGGAATATATATTCTCCATGTGGGCTCTGGATACGGATTCAACCATGTTTACCAAATTTCTCCTCAAATGGTTTGATGCTGATGGTAATGATTGTGCTGGGAGTGCCTATAATTCCCCCGCCAGTCGAGACTCCCTGGAATGGCAGGAAATAACCTCAGGAGTATTGGCTGCACCAGATTGTGCCACCAATATCCAATTTAAAATCAGGACGGTAGATGTTGATTCCTCCTGGACGGGAACTGGATATGTCCATGTCGATAAAGCCTCTGTGATCATCCCCGGCGCAACAGGGATTCCCGGTTGTACTGATGTAACAGCATGTAATTATGATCCGCGTGCAACAGAAGATGATGGGAGTTGTTTCTACACCTGCACCTTCATCGAGCAAAATGGCGGGTTTGAGACCTGGGCTGATTCAGGCGACACTGGACCTCCCGATTTCTGGGCGATAAACAATTCTGAAGCCTTTACAATTTCCAAAGAATCCGAACAAGTGCTGGAAGGTGAGTTCTCGGCCGTTGCAAATTGGACCTCAAATGATGGTAATCGTGAAATGAATCAAAACTTCATACCCGTAGTTGTTGGTGAGGAGTACGAATTCTCAAGTTGGTTTTATGACAGCGATCCTGGCGTAAAGATAAAAATGTTGTTGCGCTGGGATGATATTGATTCGGTGACTGTTGGATCCGCCCTAAATACATCCTTCACCAGTGATTTACCCATCTGGCAAACCATATCCACTGGACTACAAACAGCTCCTGAAGGAGCAACGTTCGCCAGTATTAAAATCCGATTCATCACGGATGATGGCTACGATGGAGATGCCACGGCCTATGTAGATGGGGTGCGATTTAAGTCCATGGGGGATCCATCGGCTGTTGATCAAAGTCACACAATTCCTGAGAGTTTCAGGCTGCTGACCAATTATCCCAATCCTTTCAATCCATCCACAATTATCCCGTTTGAATTGTATGAGAATACCAGAGTGGAACTAGCCGTATTTGATATGAGTGGAAAACATATCGAAACATTGGTGAATGCTTCAATGGACGCTGGGTATCATGAAGTTATGTTTGTTCCAGACAATGTTTCTACTGGCATGTATTTCTATCGACTGCGGGTAGGTACGCAGACACTCAGTCAAAAACTGGTATACTTAAAGTAAATCGATGATTAATAGCAGCGTACCAGGAAATCCAGGGACTTGAGAAAATGAGAATTCTTGATTACATAATACCCTGTCTGTTGGGACTCTCATGTTTGAATGCTACAGAATACTTTGTTGCACCATCAGGCTCCAACACAAATTCTGGTACGCTTGAGGCACCTTATGCTTCGATACAATTCGCTGCCAATTCAATGCAATTTGGGGATGTATGTATCATTCGTGGAGGTACCTACCATGAAGAGGTTGTGGTGTCCGGTAAACCACAACTCACATTTCGTCCTTATCAAGATGAGATTGTAATTCTTGATGGGACCGCCCCAATAAACTCTACCTGGACCATTCATCAGGGATCGATTTACAAAACAACCCTGAATGAAGATATCTGGCAACTCTTTGTCGATCAGAATGAAATGATCATGGCCCGGTGGCCCAATGCCCGTTTTGATGATGGAACGATCTGGAACCAGGAGGAGAATTGGGCACATGGAGATGAGAATGCGAGTACCAATGGGGCCGAAGTGGATGACCCGCATGGTGATATAGTGTTGGCTGATCTTATATTCAGCGTGGAAGGAGCACTCGCTATTCTTAATACCGGATCGTTTCGTTCTTACACCAAAGAAGTTACCGGTCATACTCAGGGGAGTAATTCCTTCAGCTTCGACCCTATACCTGAATCTGCCTATCGTACAAAACATCATTATTACTTTTTTGAGAATAAGCTGGAATTTCTTGATCAGCCAGGGGAGTGGTTCTATGATCATGAATCTATGGAACTCTATTTTTGGGCTCCAGAAAATGCGAATCCGACGGGCTTGAATATTCGTGGGAAAACCCAGTCCTATTTTTTTGATGTGAGCAATTCCAATGTCTTTAAAATTAAAGGTCTCAATTTTTTTGGGACGACCTTCAATATTCATAATTCCAACTATTCTGAAGTGGATAGTTGCAATTTTATGTATCCCAGCTGCTATAAGCGAATGTTGGGTGTGACTGGGGTAGAACCTGAAATGTCCCGCATTAACAGTAGCAGTGATTGCATAGTGAAACGCTGTTCCTTCCAATACACGGATGGAAGTGCAATTGAAACCGATGGTGGGAATAACACCATCCAGGATTGCTACTTTTACCATATCGACTACACCGTTACCGACTTGTCCTCGGTCATGACTACTTTAAAGATGGGCGGCAATGATAATATTTTTCGCCAAAACACTGTTCACAAAACGGGTGCCTCATCCGGACTTAATCCCGGTAATATGGCCCTGGTTGAGTACAATGACATGTATGATACAGGTTATCTGCAGAGTGATGGTGCCATCATTCATTATATGGAAAATCAGCAGATCGATTCAGAAACAGCTTACAATTGGGTTCACGATAGTCCAAAGTATGGGATTCGCTTTGATGGAGATGGCGACGGCCACAGTGGCACCATGCATCATAATGTATCCTGGGATATAAAGTCAGGACATATGCTCAAAGGACATGATCATCGTGTTCTGAACAATACTTGCTTTAACACCTCAAATACTGGAATCATTGTTCTCATTGATCTGGGTGGCAATGAGGGCACCATTACGCGTAATAATGCTGCAGATAAAATTTCGGGACATCGTTCAAGTAATTATGACGCCTATCCTGTTCCTGGAATCTATGATCATAACTGGAATGGCTGGATCACAGAGGATTCTGTTGAAGACTATTTGGTTGATCCTGAGAATTATGATTTTCGACCCATTGAGGATTCTCCTTTTATCGATGCTGGTCTTGAGATCGTAGGAATTACCGATGGCTATCTAGGGGAGGCTCCTGACCTGGGGGCTTATGAATATGGTGGAGAGCATTGGACGGCTGGTATTTCCTGGGAGCCGCAGACTTTCCCAGTCGCTATTGATTCGAGGGGTACCAATATAAATTCACCCCACGATTTTTCACTGGAGCAGAATTTCCCAAATCCTTTTAATGGAACCACGCTGATCAAATTCAGACTAGGTGAGGTGGATAGAATTAGATTGAATGTTTACTCAC
The DNA here is from genome assembly GCA_018650795.1 of Fidelibacterota bacterium. Lineage (GTDB taxonomy): Bacteria > Fidelibacterota > UBA8477 > UBA8477 > JABMPR01 > JABMPR01. The sequence goes on along the minus strand of JABIFG010000058.1, from coordinate 42,909 downwards.
TAAGCGGACAACATGTTGCAGAGTTAATTAATCAATCTTACACCAAAGGAGAACACTCAATTCGCTGGAATCCACAGAATATTAGTTCTGGAGTGTATATGATTCAGCTTCGATCGCGGTCGAGAACATTGGTCAAAAAGTGTTTATTGGTCAAATAGTGAAAAATAGGTTTTAATGATGGGGCAAGATTTATGACAAATAACCTGAATAGACGTCAATTCTTAAGCAAAGCAGGTGTTGGACTTGCTGCTATATCGCTACCACAACTAGCACATTCAGGAATCTTTGGTAAGAAAAGCAAATCGGGGGATCGTCCGAATATTGTTCTGATCATGTCAGATGACGTGAGTCCCGATCTGTATGGTTGTTATGGAAATAGCGAGGTAAAAACTCCCCATATCGATAGAATAGCCAGGGAGGGAGTTCAGTTTGATACCGCCTGGTCCAGCGCCATTTGTAGCCCGACACGAGCGATGATCATGACAGGCCGATATGCGAATCGTACCGGATTTTATCATAATAATTTCAAATATCCTGTTGCAAAAAATAGTGAAGATCTGCATGCCCATCATCATAGTTTTGGGAAACTGGCCAAACAGGCTGGATATGCCACGGCTATTGCAGGGAAATGGCATCTTGGTAGAGGTACACCCTACTCTGAAACGGGTGGATTTGAAGAATACTGCCTCTGGGAATCAAAAGGTGAAATCAAAAAGCTACAGGGATCACCCAAACACAAAGGCGCCTGGGAAGATGAAGCTACGACTGCTCGCTATTGGCACCCCGGGATTATCCAGAATCATAAATTGCTAGATACCAAACCTGATGATTATGGACCACAGATATTTACAGATTTTGTTTGTGATTTTATGGAGAGAAATAAAAAGGGACCTTTCTTGGCATACTACCCCATGGTCGCACCACATGGTACTCGAAAGGGACCAGCCACCACACCGCTGCGCGGTAAACAGGGTGAAATCGGTGGCGGATTGGAATCAGGCGAGAAACAGGCTCGTTTTGCCGCTATGAATGAGTATATCGATGTTTTGGTTGGGCAAATTATCAAAAAAGCGGAAGATCTGGATATTCTTGATAACACCATCATTATTTATTGTTCAGACAATGGAACAGGTTCCACCGCAAAATCTCGAGGAGTTGAGAGGGGCTGTCGCGTTCCTTTTGTAGCCTTTGGTGGTCCGGTGAAACAGCGTGGACTCACTGCAGAAATGACAGATCTCTCAGACATCCTGCCAACGGTGGTTGAATATGCTGGTGGTGACTTACCCCGTGGCTATGAAGTCGACGGCAAGAGCCTGAAACCATTTTTTAATGGTGATTCAGACGCGCACAGGGACTGGATTTATAGTGCAGTTGGCACAACGCAGCTCATGCGTACCAGACGTTATTTGCTTGAAGCCCTGAATCCAATTCTGGATATGCCACAGGGGCGTTTTTACGATTGTGGGGATAGTAGAGACGGACATGGATATAAAAATGTGTCGGATTCCTCCGATCCTGATGTATTGAAAGCCAGAAAATATTTTGAGAAGGTTCTGGAACAGTATCCACCGATACAGGCAGCCGATCCATTTTTCAAAACTAAAAAGGGCAAGAAAGTCTGGAAGTATTTCTCCAATGAAAAATATGCCAGGAAGCACCTGCACAATCACCGGGACTATCAGTTTTATGACGAGGGATAACCAGGCATAAATAATATGAAGCTTGTTAATCTTAAAGAATTGCCTCAAGATTCTGTTTCTCACAATCCAAGAATTAAGAAGCAGGTCATATTGAAATATCATGAGATCGGGAATATTTCTACCCTGGCACAATCGGCATATCCCCCAGGTGAAAAGGTGGAGGAGCATGTTCATAAGGACCTGATTGAGATATTCATTGTGCAGAGTGGATCTGGAGTTATCACCATAGAGGGCAGTCATTACGATCTCATGACGGGTATAACCGTGGTTGTTGAGGCAGGGGAACGGCATGCGCTTGAGAATACGGGATTAGACCAGTTGGTGTTGCAGTACTTTGGTATAAGTTTGTAACGCATTTAATGACAATAGAACTCAATGAGAGTATCTAAGGTATGGACGGTGAAACTGGGGAAAACAGTTCATAAGTTGATAAAAATTATCATCAATAAATTTCCACTATTTCCACCCAGTTTTTCAACATACATTAGCCTAACCCTATAACAAAAGGCTTTTCGGGGAGGAAAAAAGTAGAATAGTATTTGTCTGGGTGGGTATAATTAGTATACTATTACCATTAATTATATGTAGCAACATTTTATAGTATCTGTTCAAGAATTTAATTCGAAGGAGAGAGCACCATGTTTAGAAAGCTAACCATTTTTAGTTTGATTCTGGCAATGACTGTTTTTTGTAGTCTGGGTCAGGCAATAACTCATAACGTCGCTGTAGGGGAAAGTATTAATACAGCAATTCTGGGTGCAGCTGCAGGTGATACTGTCAGTCTTGCTGCAGGAACTTTTACCGAGACAGTTACTGTCGGCGCTGCAGTAGTGATTATGGGACAGGGCGCAGACCAGACGATTGTCCAGGCCCAGGCTGTTGATCCTACCACTGAGACAGGTGTAGATACTGATCCTGTGTTTTTAGTAAATGCTGAACCAAATGTTGTGATTCGTGACATGACTGTGCAGCACGCTCAGAAAAATGGATCGAGCCATGGTGCCGGAATTGAGATCGCAAGTGGAAAAGACGATGTCTTTCTAGTAAACCTGCATGTTACCAGAAACAAAATGGTGAATGCTAAAAAAGGGGCTGGAATCGGTGGAGCTGGATCCAGGCTAATGATTGATAATTGCACCATAGACTATAACCAAGGCCAATCTGCTCAAACTGGTGCTGCGGTTTGTATCGTAAAAAAAGATGGCGCCGTGATGCTGAATAGTACCATATCCAATAATACCGGTTTCGAAGGTGTTGTCGAATTATGGAATAAGGACACGTATAAGATGACTATCATCAACTGTACTATTGTTGATAATGATGGTGGTATCGTCATGCGTCCCAATAATTCAGGGAATACTGGCACCTATTATTTACAAAATAATATTATTGCCAACAATTCAGCATATGATATTTCACTTTTTGATCCAGCGACTCAGGCTATTGATGGCGACTATAACGTTGTCGGCGACACTGTCGGAATATCGGGTACTTTGCTCGGAACGAATAATATCTATGATATTTCAGCATTAAATTTGGCTTCGGATGTAGCGGCTAACAATACTACTCTTGGTGTGCCAACTATAGCTTTGAATCCGGGATCAGTTGCCATTGATGCTGGTGATGCAACCGCTATTAATAGTATAGATATCCCTCTGAATGATGCACGCGGCTATGCTCGCCTGACTCCTTTTGATATTGGTGCTTTTGAATACGGAGCTGACGGTGCAGCCGTTATCGTCGTTGGGGCACCCAACGGTGGAGAAATCTGGTTGCAGGGCACAAGTCATGATATCACCTGGGTAACCGACAATGTTACAAATGTCAAATTGGATTATACGACAGATGACGGTGCCACATGGGTTGAAATTGCTGCCTCTGTGGATGCTACTCTGGGGACCTACGCCTGGACACTACCAGTTGCTGATTCACCCACATGCTTGGTAAAGATTTCAGATGCTGCAGATGCAACAGCCTTTGATGTGTCAGATGCTACCTTCTCAATTGTATCTCCTTATGTTACGCTCACTGCTCCAAACGGTGGCGAAGAATGGCAAGTTGGTGAAGACTATGAAATTACGTGGGATTCTGGATTTATTTCCAATGTACAGATTGAGTATACCAGCGATGGCACTACCTGGACTGAATTAGCAGCCAGTGTGGATGCAACCCTGGGTACCTATACCTGGACTATTCCAAATGAACTCTCCACGCTTTGCAGTGTCCGTCTAACCGTAGTGGAGGATGGAGCTGTTTCAGATGTGAGTGACGCAGCCTTCTCTATTGTACTACCAGTAATCTCCATTGCTGATGCTCGTTTAGACTCCGATGCTAATTTAGTTCCAGACAAACTCGGGGATCTGGTTCATGTTATGGGTATTGTAACTTCTCCTGACTATGGTGGTTACTATCGTGCCTATCACATTCAGGATGCCACAGCCGGAATTGTATTACATGCAGACGGAACGGACTTAGTTCTAAATATTGGAGATGAAGTAGAGGTCTTTGGTGAGGTGAGTCAGTATAACGGTCTGACCCAACTTGAGGTGACCGCTGCCAGTGTTTCTGTCCTGAGTACGGAAAACGCAAGAGTACCAACATTAATCACCCTGGATCTACTGGGTGAGGCCAATGAAGGTTCATTTATCAAAGTTGATGATGTTTATCTCGTTGACCCATCTACCTGGCCAACTGACGGAAACAGTGCCAGTGTCGATCTGACAGATGGCACCAATACAGTTACACTCAGGATTGATAGTGATACCGATTTAGACGGTTGGTATCCTCCTCAGGTACTCATGGATCTCAAGGGTGTTGTCACCCAGTATGATTCATCAGATCCACGCGACGATGGCTATCAGATAATGGGAACCCTGCGATATGATATGGTCGACATGGGACCAGGCGGTAATGAAATTGAAGTGGCAGCAGGTATGTATGCCATATCAAATGCCATCGCCACGGCAAATGCTCGTGATATTATTGTGCTCACCACAGATGGAGGAATGTACACAGACACGACTTTCATTGTGGATAAGCCAATAACAATCAAAGCAGCTGATGGGCTCACCGAAAAACCTGTAATAGAGTTTGCCTATGGACAAGGAGATATTACCGAAAATCTTATTCGAGCCTGGGCTGATATAAGCCTGCAAGGTCTGGTTTTTGGTCAAGAAGATCTGGCAATGGCCACAGATACGATTGGCGTATTTGTAGTATACAGTGATACGCTGATGGATTATGGCCAACCCGGTATCAATAACCTTGTGGTTGACAATTGTGATTTCAGAAATGGTGAGAAAGCCGTCAGACAAGAATTTTTGGAAAGCACTTCAGATGGTTCTAGTCTGGATACTTTAAGTATCACGAACAGCAAATTTTCAAATTTGCTGTTTGCCAGACCGCTTGATTTTATGGGTGATGCAAATAACCCCAGCGATGTCGATACCATTCCAGCTGCTTCTGTCATCCTGATCGAAGATTGTACTTTCTCAAATCTGATCCTTCCCATTAGAATATCAAATTACGATGATGGATCAGATCCTTCAATCGTAACTATAAACCATTGTACATTTTATAGTATTGCTAATAACCACACAATCAAGTTGTTCGGTAGTGAAGCAGGGACATTTGTTGGGAATAACATATTCTCAAATGTTCAGAGATGGAATGTGACAAAAAATACTGCTGAACCAATCGATGCCTATCCAGATTCATTGTATTATAGTGGTTGGTTTAACTTTGATTCACGCAATAATGACAAAGTTCCAGCATCAACGAACTGCATCGGTGTGGCCGATCCTATGTTTGCTGATGTCGCAGCCAGTGATTTTCGCCTCGCTTCAACATCTGCCTATGTGGGCGCTGCTAGCGATGGGGACAATATTGGTGACCGTAACTGGGGAACCTTTGTGCCCAACACTGCACCTGTGATTACAGACATTCCAGCACAGTTTACTGGTGAAGATACAATCCTGGTGGTGCCCATCATCGCTGTTGATGCTGAAGAGGATGCCTTGACGTATTCGGCAACTTCAGATGAAGCCAACGTGGTGCCTTCCTTCCTGGTTGATGCTATGCTGACTTTGACACCTGCTGCCAACTGGAGCGGTACAGCAAACATTGATGTTGTAGTCAGCGATGGCCTATTGGATGCTACAACCAGTTTTGTACTCGTCGTTGGTCCAGTTGATGATTTGCCAGTCGTCATCAATCCAATTGCCGATGTCATGGTAGATGAGGATGCTGCGGATCTGCTGCTGGTCGATCTGGATACAGTCTTTATTGATATTGATCAAGAACTGATTTACAGTCATGTGATTGGTGATGAATCACTGGTCTTTGCATCGGTTACAGACAACGTGGTTACCCTGCAATTCTTGCCTGATGCCAATGGTAGCACTGAAATCGTCTTTACCGCCAGCAATCCAACTACCAGAGCCACAGTCAGCGATACCATGATGGTGACTGTGAATGCAGTTAACGATGCACCAACGGACTTTGCATTGAATACACCAGCAGATGCCACAACAGTTACGATTACTTCCACAACACTCGGTGATACACTATGGTTTACATGGTCCGATCTGATTGATGTGGATGGTGATGAACTTGAGATAACTTTGGAGGGATCAGATGATTTAGGATTCCTTGCAAACGATCTTATTCTTGAGGGAAGTTCTATGGCCTATATCACCTATGCTGCACTTGCAGACGCCCTGCCGGATGATGGAACAGCCGCTGGATCATGGACGATGTCCATATCAGACGGTGTTGCTGATCCTGTATCAGCTTCTAATGGCCCATTTACACTGACTGTAGATGCTACAGCAGTAGGTCTTCATGCTGAAGGTATCATTCCCGATGACTATGTTTTGGAAAATAACTATCCCAATCCGTTTAATCCTGCAACCACTTTAAGCTATGGACTTCCAGAAGCTTCACAGGTTGTTTTGAGTATCTATGATCTCAAGGGTCGATTGGTATCAACGCTCGTGAACGAGTCCAGAGATGCTGGTTATCATACGGCTATCTGGAATGGTACTGATCAAAATGGTCGACCCGTTGGCGCCGGTATGTATATATATCGTATCCAGGCTGGCAGCTACGGTCAAGCTAGAAAAATGATCTTACTCAAGTAACTTGAGATGAGGTTCTAGATTAAATAGGGGGTAGTCTGGTATACGGACTGCCCTCTTTTTTGAAAAAAATGTTTAAATATCTAATGCCCGTGCGGGCTAACTGGAACTGAGTTGGGATTTTTTGACCAGGCGGGTTTTTGCCAACGAAATCTGAAAATCCCTGGAGGCACGGCTTCAAAAGATTGACACCGTTATGCTAAGGAGAGGCTTTATGCCACAATCCCCAAAAATGATAAAACGAATAAAAAGCGCCATACTGATGGCTCTGATCATTCAATCCTCAGTAATGGCAGATCAAACGGGTAAAATTTCTGGAGCTGTTCGTGATACTGGAACTGATAAGGGACTGATTGGTGCCAACGTTATTATTAATGAGCGCTGGGTCGGTGGAGAAATCGAACCATTGAGTAGACCTCTTGGAGCTGCCACAGATCTTGATGGTCGTTTCTATATCCTTAATCTTGAGCCTGGTTTTTACAATGTCGAAGCCCACATGATGGGCTACCAGTCAAAAAAGATTGAAATGGTGCGCATAGACGTAGACAAAACTACTGAAATATTTTTTGACTTGAGTTCCGAATCATTACTCCTGGATGATATTCTGGTAACCGCCTTCCGATCTGACATGATTCAAAAAGATCTCACCGCTACTAAACAGAACTATATCATGTCAGAACTTGAGGAAGTGGCTGGAATCTACGATGTCCAGGATATTATTGATCTCAATGCTGATATTGTTGAAGATAATGTTCGTGGAGGTCGTGAAGCCGAAACTCAATATCTGATCGGTGGAGCTAGTATAGTAAACCCATTATCCAATAAAGCTTCCTTTAAGCCGATGACCTCTGGTCTTCAGGCGGTGGAAGTGTTTACCTCAGGTTTCTCGGCTGAGTATGGAAATGCTCAGTCAGGGGTAATCAATATGGTCCCCAAAACAGGCGGAAAGCGTTGGAGTACCAAGGTGAATTACTCCGGAACATTACCGCACTATAATCACTGGGGTGGATCTGCCTGGAGCGAAGATGTCAGACCTCACAATCTGTTTGGAGGGGACGCAGAGAATTGGCTTCAGGTCAGTCAGCAGGATTCCAGTCAATCATTGATTAACTGGAATAGCAATGGCTCCTACGCTAATTATGTGGATCTCGAAAATGCCACCCATGAGGACAGTCTTAAAGTGGCTCAGTTTGCTCGGGCTCAATACCTGGCTTTTGCCAGACAAATAGGATTGTCGTATGATGAAGTGACGGATTACCGCATTGATCTTTCAACTGGTGGACCCGTGTCTGACAAGACCAGAATCTTTCTGGCAGTCAGACAGCAGGTAGATGGAACCAAAGTCTTGACCGCTTTTCCAAATAAATCAAGACAGCTCATGTCCAATTTTTCATGGGCACCGGATTTCTCAAACAAACTAATCATTTCCCTGAATTACTTTGCCTCCGATAAGCTCAATTGGAGTGTTGGGAATAGGTATGTTAAAATTTTCAATCCTGATTATGGCCCTCACCGTGATAGAAACCAGGCAGCAGATTATGGTCTTCGCTGGGAGCACATATTTAGTAAAAAGTCCTATATGGAGATGAACCTGAGGAGTTTTACCACGGACTATGCTCACAGATATCCTGTACGTGATCCTGAATGGATGGGTTCAAATTTTGGGAGCGATTTTAATACGCCCATCTGGTTACCTGGTGATCTGAATAATAAGGTCCTGGAAAATAGCTATACTACTGAGGAGACCAGCACCCTGCGCTTTTATGGATCCTGGAATAAACAACTCAACATGGGAAATTTGATAAAAGCTGGATGGCAACTATTTAGCTATGATCTGCGTACGGAGCGGTCTGCATCGGCGAGTTCACCAAATGCTCAAATCCTGACATATCATGAGAAACCCTACGAGGGAGCTTTCTATGTCCAGGACAAGATGGAATTCGAGGGTCTGGTTGCAAATATTGGTCTACGTTTTGACTTTTATAATTATAACTATGAATATTTTACAAATCTTTTCCATCCGACTGCTAATCCGAATTATGATGCGAGTTTACCACCAGGTTTACGTGGACCTTTTAACGATCCTGAATTAGCAGAAACTGCCAAAACCGAGTTGGTTTACCACCTGCAACCCAGGTTGGGCTTTTCTTATCCGGTCAATGATCGCTCGGTGATTCATGTTAACTATGGAAGTTTTACTCAGCGTCCCAATTTTGACAAAATCTATCGTCGCTATTATGATATTACAGGCAATGAGGTTGATGAATTGGGTAATGCCCGATTGAAACCAGAACGAACCAATGCCTATGATTTTGGTCTGGTTCAGGGACTACCCTTTGGTTTCAGGTTAAATATTTCGACCTATTATAAGGATGTGAAAAATCTGGTGCAGACGGTCTTCTATGAGGATTCAACCGGATCTGATTATAAGGGATTTGCCAATCTTGATTATGCCAATATCAAGGGCTTCAGTTTGAGTCTTGTTAGAAAACAGGGCAACTTTAATATGAGCGTTCGCTATAATTTCCAGAAAGCAATTGGCAAGAACCCCACACCCTTTGACGCTACCCTATCATACAAGGAAGGTTCAGATGGGCGCTATGATTTTGATCATGAGAATAATCGCGCGCCGGAACCTGAAGATGTGATCATGAACTATAATCGCCGAAACAGGATTATCACAAATATCGGCTATAAAACTCCCAGCGGGTTCGGACCCCAGATCTTTGGAGTACAACCTATCTCTGGTATCTCAGTCAATACGAAATTCACTTTTCAAGAGGGAAGACCCTATACGTACTATGGTCCTGAAGAAGCAATTGGAACAAAATTCAATAAAGTCGGTCCTGACGAGAATAATCTTCAGATGAAAATTGCTAAGAACATGCGTTTTGGGAAACAGAAACTCAACCTTAACCTCACTATCTTTAATGTCTTGAACGAAAAGGTTTATGCCTATTCCTTATTTAAGGACTTTGAAGCAATTGAAGAATATGAGGCAGGCGACATCGATGCTGTTATGGTGGAAAGTGATTATTCTCCCATGGATTTCCCCCAGCACATTCGCTACTATCAAAACGCTCCTCGCTATTTTCGCCTTGGCGTTCAGTGGACTTTTTAAGGGACTACTATGATGAACTATATATATCAGGAAAGTTCAACTGAGACTGCTATGTCAAATCGCTTAAAATTGGTATTATATGTCATATTGCTGATGAGTATTACTTCTGGCTTATGGGCTCAACGTGAGCGTTTGGTCCATGATCGCGGTACCCTCCATGAGACTTTTTATAACACGGGAGTCTTCGTAGCCCCCTACAAAAATAATGGAATTGAATCAACCAATACACCTATGACCGAATGGCCAGCCTGGTCAAGGACTGTTATTGATAATATTGAATATTATGGTCAACACAACGGTCTGGGAGGTGGTATCCATATTGGTGTGAACCATCCAGGAAAACTGGGAGTTGATCAAAAACACTTTTCATTCGCTGGAATGGTGGGCTCGGGCGGTCCAGAGATGGAATATGAAGTTTGGTGCTGGCCACTTGAATTCTGGAAAGAAACCAACTATCCTCTGCTTGAAGATGGTAGTCTCAATCCTGATTTCGATCCAAATGAGGCTGAACAGCTCATTCACACTCGATTTGCTACCAGTGTGGGTATGACAGTTACGAGGGTCACTCGTCAATACAGCTATCCAATGCTGGATGATATCATTTTCCATGAGTATGAACTGGAATTTACGGGCAATACGGACTATGATGAAAACACTATAGAGCAGGACTCAGTAGATACCTATGTAGATGCCTTGTTTGCATTCCATACGGCTATACCACCTAACATGATGAGCTTTCAGAGAACCTTTGGTTCCTGGTACTGGAAACCAGGAATTTTCAGGGGTGATGTATACAACAGTTTCGATACAGACTACACCATGTTTTATTGCCAGAGCATTAGCACCCAGCAGGATCACTCCAAGCCATATCATCCTGAACCGGATGAGGATCTTTTTTGGGAGTTTTCGTCTACTGGTTTGAATGGTGGTGGATTGCTGGCACCACAGGCTGCGGGGCATACAGCGCTTCATTGGGATAGGGAGCATCTGACAGTTCTTGATACAAATGATACGACCTTTCATCTGACAACAATGGAATATGCTCAACATGCAGCTGACTTTGAATGGGATGAGAATTTAACTATCAAGCAGCCCTGGGGGATTATCCAGAATGCTGGTTGGTTTGTTTCTACATCGCTCATCAACAAACCACATTATAAGACACATAGCCGGGCCCAAGGTAAATTTCCAGAACTTGACGCACCGGATCCAAATGAGCATCCAATGTTTTGGGTTGGAAGACCCAAGTATAAACCTAAAAGTGCAGAAGCGCCTGCCTCGTCATTTGTTTGTGGTCCCTATACTATTAACAGGGGTGATATTCTTCATTTCAGTTTTGCCCAGGTCGTTGGATATGGTTCAGATCCAGGTAAAAGGGTATTTGGAGGTGGTCAGAAATCAGACCTTTGGGGTGTAGCGCCTGATATTAATGCTGAACTCACAGTAGGAGATAGCACCTTCAGATATTTGGATACTTTTGGATATCCCGATTATGTCAATGCAGAAACTGGGGTTATCTCAGTTCAGGACGTTGCTCGAGAGGCTTGGAAAGCCTATACCGGATGGGACATCGAACATGATTCACTCTGGGCGGAGGATTCAGTCGTCTGTTGGCCGGATTGGACGGAGCCAGATGGCGTGTATGATGTCTATGTTCCAGTTCCTGCACCAGGTCTTAAGGTGAGTAACGATGAGGATGCCAATATCCATATTACCTGGTCAAGAGCAGTTGAAGATTTTACTCATTCCTCTGCTGCCTTGGACTCATTTTATATCTGGAGAAGTTTTAATCGTCTTGGTCCCTGGAAACGATTAGTCGCCATTTCAGCGGGGGAGGTCAATTCTGAAAATATCTACGAATATATAGATGATGACATCGATTTCGCCTTTTCAGATGTGGCCTTTTATTCAGTTACTACGCGGGATGTAAATGGTTTTCAGAGTGGTAAAACAAATATGACTCAACATCGCAGGGATATTGGTCCCGAAGGGGATCTTGAGAACATTTTTATTGTCCCAAATCCCTTTATTCTGGAAAGTGGCTTTCAAAATGTCTCACTTGCAAATGCAGTCAGTATTTTTGGACTTCCTGAAAAATGCTCAATTCGTGTCTATAGTTTTGCAGGTCAGAAAGTACAAAGCATTGAGCATGAAAACTCTGAGAGTGGATCGCTCACTTTTAATCTCGTGAATGAGAATAACATGCTCCTGGCTCCAGGTGTGTATTTTGTTGCCATTCAGACACCAGATGGACAGCAGACCATGACAAAGTTTGTAATTATTCGCTAGCTGTGACCCAAGGAGAAAGAATGATGAAATTGAAGAGAATCAAATCAATAGTCTTGCCCTTGTGTCTGCTGTTAGCACTCTCAACAATTGATGCTCAGACGACTAAAGAGGGGACAACTGCATTTCAATTCCTGAAGGTAAAACCGGATGCCAGAGCCAACGGTATGGGCGAAGCTTTTACGGCAGTGGCTGATAATGCTGATGGCGTATATTACAATCCTGCCGGGCTAACTGACGCAGGGAAATATGAATTGTCTATGTCTATGTATAACTATTTTGCAGATGTCCGAAATATGGGAGGTGTTGCACTCTTCGGAACCCGGTTAGGCACGTTTGCCATACAGTATCAATACAATGATATTGGTAAAATACTCCATACAACCAATGTCTCCAGTCTGGCGGAATACCAGGCATTTGCCACTTCTCAAGATTACTTTTCTCCTAATCATCTCATGTTGGGTCTGACTTATGCCCGAGCTGTAACAGATAAATTCAGTTTTGGTATCACTGCCAAATTTGTGCAGGAAGACCTCATTTATTCCAAGGACGATCAAATCCTTTTTGATGGTGGTGTGCTCTATCGCTCCGGCTGGAGAACACTACGAACCAGTGCAGTTGTTCGTCATTTTGGAGATGACATCGTATTTGAAGAGAAGGGATTTTCAGCACCTCAGGTACTTATTTTAGGATTCGCCACTGAATGCTTTGGTCCAGAAGGTGGCTTGATGGGGACAAATTCGTTTCAAAGACTCACTCTGGCAGCAGATCTGCTAGCCCCCAGGGATTATGATCAACAGTATAACGTGGGTGCAGAATGGGCTTTGAAAGAAAGACTGTTCTTGCGGGGAGGATATAAAATCAATTATCTCACTGAGGGACTCAGTCTGGGAGCTGGGGTAGCCCTGGGAAATTTTAAATTCGATTATGCATATAATGATTATGATGACTTCTTGCAATACGTTCAGCGTTTTAGTCTGAGCTATGTGATGAGATAGGCTGGATATAAGTATGAATAAATTTAAATCAATCACTGTAATATTAACTCTGGCAAGCATTGCCTTTTTCCCTCTCTCGCTTTTGGGGCAGGGGAATGGAGAGGTGATTCTCTTGCATGGGATGGCAAACCTTGAAACCGAAACCCCCTGGACTCTGGCAAAAGCTGGCGCGGGAGTGGCAGGTGATGGAACTCTGAATGATATCTTTCGTAATCCAGCCGGTTTAGTCGGTTTGGAAGGAATTCAATTTCAATTTAATGGTCATATCTCGAATCGAAATCAATTTGAAAATATGGTCATGATGGAAGATAGGGTTGACCCCCTTATTCTGCGTATTATAGATAAAACTTACCAACCTGTACATAGTAACAACGGTATTTGGGTGGATTCCCTATTTAATTTGCTCACACCTGATGATATCAAGGTGAATGATACTGGTTTGAATTTCTGGGATTATAAAGCACGGGACTGGGAACAGAAGTTGGAACTCTCAGGTATTTCAAATGTGAGTCTAGGTTTACCCCTTGCGATTTTTGGTGGACGGACGATTGCATTAGCCCTGGCTTATCGAAACCAGAATATATACGATTATGATCAGAATGAAGCCTATCTCGATCCTGTTATCGGGGATTGGGCTGATCCAGGTCTGAATACTGATGGCGATACCCTGGATTTGCACCAGTTTACATATGTCCGAGAGCGGAAAGGCGATATGGCTGTGCTTCAGGCAGCACTGGCTGTCGAAGTTTTTGAATGGGCGAATGTTGGTATTGGCATGAAATCACTGTCCGGCACAACAAATGACAATATATCATGGGCACACTATGGAGATTATAAGTGGCGTCCCAATGGTGGTTTTGCCTTTTATTATGATGACACAACTGCTGCTAAAGTTAATACTGCGGATAGTGATTGGTCGGCAAATATTCTAGATTTGTCACTACAGTTTCATACCCCTGATTTTTCGGCAGGATTTCAGTTTGATTTACCTGCCACGATGACTCGTAAATATTCTGATGCAGATTGGTTTATTCAACCTGATGATTCAGCTTTTGTGCTGGATACAAGCGGAATATCAATGGATATCGCGTTACCGGTAAAATCCAGTTTTGGCATAGCTGTAAAACCAAAAGATCAATTGGAGGTTTACTTCGATTTGATTTGGAATCCGTTATCGGAAGCAAAAATCAGCCTGGGTGATACCAGTCAAACACTAGATGGTTACCAACCCTGGGTTGACGTATTGACCATGAAATTAGGAATTGTTTACAAAATCCATAGCAGGGTAAAGCTTGCGGGTGGTTATCAAACAGGTAGCCGTGAATTTCATGGCTGGCGATCGCCATTTATCGATCGAGGACCGGAACAGGATATCTATTCAGGTGGGATAGCCATCGACATGCTCTGGGGTACTTTTGATATTGCTTATAGCTGGCAACAACTAAAATATCTGGATTACTTCGCAACCAGCATGCATTATATCACTGATAGAAACGATCGCATTATGCTAGGATATACCCTGAAGCTATAAGATTCCTCGGACATTGAGCTGTCATACTGAGCGGAGTCGAAGGACGAAATGTCCATTACCATAGGGTGATAACCAACCGACTTCGACAAGCTCAGTCTCCTTACCTGAAACCCCCCGAATTCCCTTGAATACACCTTGTTATGGTATATATTAGTATACCAATTATACCTAAAGTGAATGAGGGATAAGATTATTCCATGTCACGCCATCTAAAAACTGAACACAAATCAATGACTCGCCGAGAATTTATGGCAGGAATTATCGCGGCTGGCAGTCTTGTAGCCTGTGGTGGTAGCTCTGCGCTCACCAGCACAATAACATCTCCACAAAAAAAGCAGCGCCCAAACATAATTTTAATGATGACAGATGATATGGGCTGGGGTGATGTTGGCTGGAATGGAAATACCATTATCAAAACACCTCATCTGGATAATCTTGCCAACTCAGGTGTTCGTCTGGACCGTTTTTATTCAGGAGCTCCAGTGTGTTCTCCAACTCGAGCAACCTGTCTCACCGGACGTCATTATTTTAGATACGGGATATGGAAAGCCAATCAGGGAGCCTTGCCAACACAGGAAGTTACGCTTCCTGAAATGCTCAAACAGGCTGGCTATACTACCGGCCACTTTGGGAAGTGGCATTTGGGTAGCCCGAATCGCAAATACACCGGTAAAAATTCAGGGGATAAACATCTCGCCCTACCAGAATGGTTTGGGTACGATGAACATTTTGTCACACATCATGCTGTAGCCACCTGGGATCCTTACGGACCAACAGGGGAGAAAGCTGCAACGACAGAAAATCCGTACTGGCACAATGGCGAGCGCGTTATAGATAACGTTAACGGTGATGACAGTCGCATCATGATGGATCGCATCCTGCCTTTTGTTAATCAGTCAGTTGAGGCAGAGAAACCATTTTTTACCGTGATCTGGTTCCACGCACCACATGCACCCGTCAAAGCCGGTCCTGACTACCAGGCGATGTACTCTCAGTACACAGAACTTGAGCAGAATTATTATGGCTGCATTACAGCACTTGATGATCAAGTCGGCAGATTAAAAACTGAACTTACCAACCTGGGAGTCCTGGATGACACCATGTTGTGGTTCTGCAGTGATAATGGTCCTGAAAAGGGTAGACCCGGAGTTACTGGGGGACACAGAGGTAGAAAACGGAGCCTCTTTTCAGGGGGAGTCGGCTCACCTGCCTTTCTGCATTGGCCAGCTGGTCCAGCTAAGCAGGGAAGCATCATGGAAAGACCTGCTTCCACACTGGATTATTTCCCAACCATTATGGAGACGCTTGAAGTTGATCTTCCAGACCACCGAGCCCTTGATGGACTAAACATTATGCCGCTTCTGTCTGGGGATGAATCCAAACGTAGCAAACCAATCCCCTTTCGATTTCAGTCGGGAAAAGGTTCTATGTACGGTTCTCCAACCGCAGGAATGATTGATGATCGATATAAATTTCTAACGAACTACTCCGATACGGGTGAAGAAGATATGCTATTCGATCTGTACGAGGATCGATATGAAGAAAACAATATCATAGCCGATCATCCGGACCATGCCCAAAAATTGAAAACTGAATTGAAACGCTTTTTAGCCTCCGCTGAGAAAAGCCATAGTGGGGGAGACTATGGTGATCCTGATTTTGAACCCCTGAGCAAGTGGAGCCCCACTCTTGGAGGGTGGAAAGTCAGCAACAAGCAAAGAATTAAGAAAAAAAAGAAATAAATACTGAAACCAATTATGAAATTGAGGAAATGAAATGAGATCAACAATCGCCAGAGTCGCTATTGCATCTATTCTAGCCCTGATATTGCTAACAGCCTGTATGCCCCCTAAAACTACCCCAGAACCGGCTCCAGTAGCTCCAGCAACCCCTTCGAGTGTTTCTATGGTTGGGTATGAGCCGAATTGGGAATCACTGGCTAAAAATGACATTCCTGAATGGATCAAAGATGCCAAATTTGGAGTCTATACACATTGGGGTGTTTACTCAGTCATCGCCAAAGGTGGTGCCGGTGCTCCTTTGAAGTCAATCTACAAAGAAGGTCAGGGTAAAAAGGAAACCTACGATCATTATCTCGAAAATTTTGGTAAAGCTGAAGATGTTGGATATGTAGATATCATTCCCATGTTTACGGCTGAAAAATTTGATGCAGAGGAATGGGTAGATGTTATGGCTGATGGCGGAGCCAAATTTGGTGGCATCTGCGTCGTGCATCATGATGGTTTTCTGCTATGGGATTCAAAAGTGAATCGTTGGAACTCAATGAATATGGGACCAAAGCGAGACATCTTTGGTGAAATTACCAAAGCAGTCCGCGCCCGTGGAGATATGAAATTAGCAGCCACCTTCCACCATGGTCGTACCTATGGATTTGCCACAGGCGGTAAACTGGATATCTGGACCGAAGAGGAAAGATCCAAGTTTGATCTTTTCGATCCCCAATACAAAGATTTTTACTGGCATGATGGTCATTCTAGCCGTGAGGAGTTTTCTGACCAGTGGCGTGCCAAGGTTATAGAAGTGGTAGATAATTACGATCCAGATTTTCTATGGTTTGATGGTCTGAATACATCAATGAAAAATGATACACCTCCCGTTTCACATGTTCAGGATGCAATTGCCCATTTTTTCAATAAAGCTGATGCATCGAGCAAAGAAGTTGTGGTCGCCAATAAGAATGCTGGTGGTAAATTCAATTTCCCAGATGATTTCGGCTTGTTGAGCTATGAAAATGGTCGTGATATGGCCGGTGATGTGCAACCCTGGTTCCTCATCGATCGTGCTATTGGTTATCCCTGGGCTTATGAAGCCGATAAAAAATATAGAGATGGACCAGAATATCATACACGTAGTCTCATCGATCTCGTAAGTCGCGGTGGAATATTCCTGCTGTCACTGACCCCCAAAGGTGATGGCTCAATCCCTGCGAGGGAAAAAGAGATCATGGCCGGAATTGGTAATTGGTTAAAAATTAATGGAGAGGCTATATATAATACCCGCCCCTGGAAATTATATGGTGAAGGACCTACAGATTTGACAGCCATGAAAAAAACCGGCAAGGGTACCCTGAAACCTGGATGGAATTACCGCAAAAAGCTCACCTCCCAGGATATTAGATTTACTCAGTCAAAAGATGGCAAAACCCTTTATGCAACGGCTCTGGAATGGCCTGAAGATGGTAAGATTGTTGTCACGTCGCTCAGAGAAGGTTCTGAACTCTACACTGGAAAGATCAACTCGGTTGAAATGCTGGCCAGTTCTGAAAAAATTGAGTGGTCCAGGACATCAGAAGGTCTGGAAATAATATTTCCTCAGCAAAAGCCATGCACCACAGCTTACGCGTTTAGAATTAAATAAGAGGTCGAAGTGATCATGCAGTCCATCAAAAATAACTTCACCTACCTGCTTCTAGCTGTTTTGTCTCTGGCCATCATTGCATCTTGTGCGCCAGAAAAAGTGGAACAGAGCATCATTCCTGAACCAGTGCTTGCCCAAAAACAGGTTACTGGACCTTATGAAGCAAATTGGGAATCTCTTTCTAAAGATGAAATTCCGGAGTGGATGAAAGATGCCAAATTTGGTGTTTACACCCATTGGGGTATCTATTCTGTGGTTGCCAATGGCGGTCCCGCTGCACCTCTCAAATCCATGTACAAACGCGAGTTTAACAAGCCGGAAATACATGACTACATGACCGAGACCTATGGGAAACCGGAAGACTTTGGCTATATCGATCTTATCCCGCAATTCACTGCTGATAAATTTGATGCTGAGGAGTGGGTTGAGGTCATGGCCGATGCCGGAGCAAAATTTGGGGGCATCTGCGTGGTCCATCATGATGGTTTTCTATTGTGGGACAGTAAGGTAAACCGCTGGAATTCAAAAAATATGGGTCCCAAACGGGATATTTTTGGGGAAATAACGAAGGCAGTGAGGGCAAGGGGAGATATGAAACTTGCTGCTACATTCCATCATGGACGTACCTATGGTTTTGCTACTGGTGGCAAAATGGAAAAATGGACTGAAGAGGATAGAGAAAAATTTGATCTCTTCGATCCACAGTACAGCGATTTTTACTGGCATGATGGTCATTCGACGCGCGAGGATTTCTCAAACCAGTGGCGGGCAAAGATTATTGAAGTGGTTGATAATTATCAACCCGACTTTATCTGGTTTGACGGTCTCAACACGTCTATGAAGAATGATACACCACCCGTTTCCTATGTCCAGGAAGCCATAGCACATTTTTTTAACAAGGCAGATGCCCGCGGACAGGAAGTTGTTGTGGCAAACAAGCATGCCGGAAAATTTAACTTTCCAGATGAGTTTGGTCTTTTGAGTTATGAAAATGGCCGAGATATGCTCGAGGATGTGGAACCCTGGTTTCTCATCGATCGAGCGATTGCCTATCCCTGGGCCTATGAACACAATAAAATTTATAAAGATAAGGCCGATTATCACACACGCAGCCTTATTGATCTGGTCAGTCGTGGTGGCGTGTTCCTGCTTTCCTTGACCCCCAAGGGAGATGGATCTATCCCTGAAGAGGAAAAGGAAATTATGCAGGGAATTGGTGCATGGCTACGAGTGAATGGGGAAGCTATTTATAGTACCAGACCCTGGAAGATCTTCGGAGAAGGTCCCACAAAACTAGCCACAATGAAGGCCACCCAAAAAGGAGTGATGAAACCAGGCTGGAATTATCGCCAGGAATTTTCACCCCAGGATATCAGATTTACCCAATCCAAGGATGGGAAAACGCTGTATGCTACAACTCTTAACTGGCCAGAAAGTGGAAAAATTATAGTCCATTCATTAAACGAGGGGTCCGATTATTTTCCAGGGGAAATCAGCAGTGTTGAGATGTTAGGAAATACTGGTAAAATTGAATGGAAAAGAACAGCCGCAGGTCTCGAAATTAGTTTCCCTGATGAAAAGCCTTGTGACATCGCCTATGCATTTAAAATTCAATAAAATCGGATGATAGCTTTAATAAAACAAAGGAGTGAGGTATGAAGAAGATGTTAATGTGCATTTTGTTGATAGCGATGACGCTACCAATAATGGCTACGGACATTATGGTCCAGCCAGGAGAGAATACCATTAAAGCTGCGCTGGCCACAGCAGCAGCAGGTGATAGGTTGATCCTAGAGCAGGAGGGTGTCTACGCCAATGATCCGCTGTTCATTTATGTACCACTCACCATAAAAGCGGCTGAAGGTCTAGCCAGTAAACCAGTGATTTCTTTTCTCTGGAATGCTGACACAGCAGTAGCACAAACTCAGGAGGCAACTCAATTTTTCACTTATGCTTCCTTAACCATTGCTGATATTGAGCTAACCATGGATGGAGAACCGGAAGCAAAAACAACACGCATGTTTCGTAACCGGGCCGATATTGGAGTGAACTGGAAGTTCTATAACACAGATATGCACCATGCCCATCAGCTAACAATGAGCATCACCGGAGTTCCAGATACACTTATCCTGGCCGATGGCTCCATGGTCTTTGATGGTATCGACTATGTCGATAATGCTGGTGTTTTTATTGATGGTGTTCAAGTCGCTACAGATGGTCTCCCAGGTGTCCTGGATACTTTAATTTTTGATGGTTGTTACATTTACGATCTTGATGGGACCGGTGGCCGGAAAATTAATCACTCCGCCAATAATAGGGGACTCAGGAATTTATTTCAGTTTACAAATAGTTCGATCTGGAATACAACCAACTCAGCAATATTCCTCAAAATGCAGGATCCGGATGGTATTTCAGATGGTAAGGTGGTCATAGATCATAGTACCTTTGACCACATCGGGATTCCAGGTGAGAATCATGATGGTTTTGTTGTCAAATTTGCAGCTACTGATTCCTATGTTAATAACACAACATTCACAAACGTGGCGGACGAGCCTTGTAAAACAACAGGTGGAACAACGACATCGGCTGTTGCCGTAGATTATTGTAATTGGTATAACAATGGTGCTGCGGGGGATACACCCGTAGGCGGTACTCATGGTGCGAATAATATTCAGGTTGATCCGCTCTTTGTGGATTCCGCCATTGGTGATTTAACCCTACAGGCGGGATCGCCTTTAATTGGAGCAGGAGAAGGTGGCTCATCTATTGGTGATCCCCGTTGGGCACCTGCGGTTACACCAGGCAATCCTGTCACATTTAGTGTTGACATGAGTTTCCAGACAACTCTCGGTACATTTGTACCTGGTACGGATGTTCTCGATGTAGCTGGTACCCTGAATGAATGGGGTGGCGGTGACATGTTGACTGATGGCGATGCTGACGGTATCTATGAAGGTACTTTTAGTGTTCCTGCAGGTCCAATGGAGTACAAGTTCCGGATTAACAGCAACTGGGATACCTCAGAAGGTATTGACAACCGTATGTATACTGTAGTGGCTGGCGAAAATATCCTCCCAACAGTATGGTATGGTAACCAGGAGCCTGTGGGAACTGCTGATGTTGAAGTCTTTATTCAGGCAGATATGACGGTTCAGTTACTGAATGGTAACTTTGATCCAGGTAATGGTGATTTGATTGTTATCCGTGGTGGCCATGACAACTATGGCAACTGGGGTGGCGCTATCCAGATGACTCTGGATCCAGAGCAGACCAATGTCTATACCCATCTTTCCAGCTTTGATGCAGTGCCTATTGGTTCAGGATTCGAATACAAATTCGTAATCCTTACTGGTGGCGATGTTGATCAAGCTATCTGGGAAGGTTCACCAAACCGCTCATTCACAGCAACCGGGGATGAAACTGATTCAGATGAAAATGGCTATGGCGAAATTTTCCAAGCCGTAGCGTATTTCGCTGATGTCACTCCTGATGATATTATCACTCAGGATGTTAGCGTGACATTCAACCTGGACATCTCATCTGCTTACCGCGCTTTGGATGCAGGTGACACACTGATAGACACTCAGACTGGTTCTGATGATATCACAATGTGGTCTGAAGTGAATGGTGTGACCATTAATGGTGTTCTTAGCCAATGGTGGGATTGGGGTAATGATGTAACCTGTGTTGGTGAATGGGCAATGACCCAGACTGACACTGAAGGTCTGAAATATACCTATTCATATCTCTACACAGCTGGTCAGGCAAAGGCACAGCAATGCAAATATGGTATCAACTCTCTTGATAACGAATCGGGTTTTGCCCAGAATCGTGATTTCATGATAGATGATGCTGCTGCAACATTCGTGTTGGATGAGCATTGTTTTGGTGAGCACAATACTGATACTAACCTACCATTCCCACAGTCTTGTGAACCGCTTTCTGTTGCCTCATTGCCAGGGATTCCAACATCCTATGCTCTGAGCCAGAACTATCCCAACCCCTTCAATCCTAATACAGAGATTGGATTCTCAATGGCTGAATCAGGTTATGCTGTCTTAACGGTATACAATGCCTTAGGGCAGGAAGTTAAAACCTTGTCCTCAAGCTATCTGAGTGGTGGCAACTATACGGTAAGCTGGGATGCGACAAATGACTTAGGTCAGCATGTTCCCAGTGGAGTCTACCTATACACCTTGTCAGCTAATGGTTCCTCAGTAAGTAAAAAGATGGTGTTAATGAAATAGAGTCTCACACACTCCTCCACAAACAAAAGCGAAAGGGTGAATAAGCGCGCCCTTTCGCTGGAGGATGTTTTAAGTCCATAAATATTAAATGAAAAGATAAGCAAGCACTCGCTAGTGGTATCACAATCTAAACAAAAATCTTCACAGCTCGGTTTGTCTTTGAGAACCACGACCCGTATTCTTATCACTGTTCTCATACCTATATTGGTTCTATCACAAAATCCATCAACAAGGTCCAATGCCATATTGAAGGGAAAACTCCTTGATGCTGAAACTCACAATCCTATCCTGGGTGCAAATATTTTGATATTTCAAAGTTCAGATTCTGGACTGGTAACTGGTACAACATCAGATCAGATGGGTGTGTTTACGATTGATTTGTTACTACCTGAGACATACGATCTTGAAATTCAATATATCGGCTATGAAACACATCAAATCAAAGATATATCCATTCCAAACTCCCTGGTTGACCTTGGGGACCTCTACCTGCTTCAGGCAAACCTGGAAAGTCCAGAGATAATTGCAGCCGCTCAAGCTCCCGATGTTCGATTTGAGCCTGGCAAAACTGTAATCACAGTTGGTGATTCTGCATCCGTGGAAGGGGAGACAGCAGTAGACCTGTTAGAAAATGCCCCCAGCGTTACCTTTGATGAGGACGAATCTGCAGCCATTCGGGGTCAGAAAGCAGCCATTTATATTGATGGTGTCAAAACCAATTTAGAAGATATGCTCTCTCAAATTCCAGCTGGCTCAATCCAATCCATCGAAGTCATTCCTAATCCTTCTGCTAAATATGAATCTTCATCAGGTGGAGTTATCGATATCAAGCTCAAAAAGCACAAAAAGAAGGGCAGTAGCGGCCGACTTCGTCTTGGATATCATGACTCCGGTGACTATCAGATATCTGCAAATGCATCTACCAATGTGAAAGGGTTTAATGCCTTTGGTGAGTTCTCAGATAGACTGTTTACACGATCAAGCGACACCCGGTATTGGAGAGAAACCTATTCCGACAACCCATGGTTTTTAAATCTTACAGGGGAAAATGATAAACAGAGTCTGACAAGACAATACAGAATGGGCACAAGATGGTCAGCCTCAAAAAGACACGCCTTCAGGCTTACTTATTTAATAAATATTCGCTTGAAGGATCTAACTGGATCAACGCACTCAGATCGATTGGATAGTACGCAGATGCTACAGCGATTTACTGAGAAGGAAAAGGAATCATCAGATCTAAGGGAACGAGATGAAATATCCCTGATCTATAACTTTGATGCAAAAACATCCAGATCCAATTTGAATGTACTCTTCACTCAATCACTGACAGCCTCAGCGCGTGATGGAAATGATCAAAAACAGAATTTTGATCCTCAGGGGTTTGTCTCAGGCAATCTGAAAAGCGACTCTCTCCATAGCGATGATGATCGCGATCAAACAACAATTAAAATAGATTGGTCTTTACCTGCGCTGGGTCAACATGAAATCGATCTGGGATATCAATTTCGCTCCGACAACAATCTACTCCGGAATGATTATTTTTCGTTGTTGGTGGATGAATCGGGCTGGAGTCAGGATAGTTTTAGGGGAGGACCCTTTTCATACAACGAAATCATGCATGGATCCTATATCTCTTATCGCTATTCAACTGAACACTACCAATTGAACCTGGGAACACGTCTGGAATCAATCACCAATGAGTCGGTCCATAATGATACAGGGAGTGTCAATAATAGATATGATCAGGTCCTGCCCTCACTTCAATTCATCAGGATGATTACACCGCTGCAAACGCTGCAATTCAGTTATTCCCGTAGAATATCACCACCAGCCTACAACAGGTTGAATCCGCAGGTCATAAATACCTCAACCTATTTTTTGAAAACAGGTAACCCCTATTTGAAACCTGAGCAAATTGATAACTATGAATTACAGTACATATGGAGAAACGAAAAACACACTATCAGCAGCTCACTATTTTACAGGGAAATCGATGATATAATTGGCAATCAGATTGAAATTGTATCAGATAGTATTACCCACATTTATCCAGATAATCTTTCCTCTGGTGAAGCAATAGGAGGAGATATAAACTGGGTTTACAAGACTGCTACTTTCATGAAAATATCAGGCAGTATTGTACACTTTAATAGTATGCTGTTGAGTGAAGGGGATGAATCACTTAAGAAACGCCAGAAGGTTACTACTTCGGCAAAAATCAAACTTGACCTGAACCTGAAAAAGCAACACTACTTTCAAATCATTCACAAGTATGAATCACCCCGTATTACCTGGCAGGGGAGTAATGCCACCAGACAATTCACTGATGTCTCTCTCAAGACTTATCTGTGGGATCGCAAAGTGAATTTAAGTATGAAAGTATCCGATGTGTTTGACACACTCAGAGATGAAAAGGAAATTGATTATCGAACAGATTTCTTCGCAAGAAACATTTCTGAGTATGATTCAAAACGATTTATAATGTCCATATCTTATTCGTTCAACAACCAGTGGAAGAAAAATGAAAAAAAATGATACGATGATTATAACCAATATCCGTATAGTCCTGTTAATATTGGCTCTAGCACAACCAGTCCTAGCCGAAAATGTCTTTCTGGCAGTGGATGGTAGTGATCGTAATATGGGCGATATGAAGGCACCCTTCGCAAGCCTCAAAAAAGCATTATCGGGGATGCAGCCCGGCGATACCTGTTTTGTAAGAGAGGGCAACTACCACTTTGAGAATCAACTGAAAAACATTGAGGGTTCAAAAGATAAACCCCTGGTAGTTTTAGCTTACCCCGATGAGAAAGTTGTTTTTGATGGTACGATTGATGTCAAGGGACGTTGGAAAAAACATAGCGGAAACATTTATAAATTAAAAATGAAGCAGGATGTGTGGCAGCTCTTCTGGAACAATGAAATGGTTGTTCCAGCCCGATGGCCCAATGCCCAATATTCAGATAATACAGTCTGGGATCAGAAGAAAACCTGGGCCAGGGGGCTCCATAAGCAGGACACCAGAGAAAAACTATATAATGATCCTGAAACCCCCCATCAGCTAAAAAGCCTCGATTTTTCCATAAAAGGAGCTATGGCCATCCTTAATGTGGGTTCATTCACTTCAACCACACGCCAGGTTCAATCCCATAAAAAGGGTGAAGAGGCATTTTCCTTTAAAAGAGTCAAAGGTTACCGCCCCAAACATCATTTTTACTACCTCGAAGGATTACTGGATTTCCTGGATTCTCAGAATGAATGGTTTTTTGATAAGAAATCCAAAACGATTTACCTGTGGCAGCCTGATGGTGGAAAACCTAAAGCAGATCTACGTGGTAAAGTCCAGACCTATGCCGCAGCATTCGCTAATAGTCATTTTATCACCATTAGAGGTATTGACTTTTATGGGACAACCTTGAAATTTGAAAATTGTACCTACATTCAACTTGAAGATTGTAATTTTCTTTATCCAAGCTATACCCAGAGATTACTTGGTGATGAGCAGCATGATGAATCCACAGTATTTCTACAAAAGAGTCCCAAAAAAGCATCAAATAGTACCATTCTGAATTGCTCATTTGCTTATACAGATGGGCATGCACTTTATATGGAGGGTACCCACAATCGAGTCGAAAACTCTCTCTTTCATGACATCGATTATTCGGTATCCAGTATTCCCGGCCTGCAGGTTTCAATCATGTTAAATGGTAAGCATAACATTTTTCGGAGAAATACAGTTCACTCCTGCGCTGCCTCTTCAACCATCAGTGCCGGTGGCATTCCGTTAGTAGAATTGAATCACGTGTGGAATACAGGTTTTCTACAGAGTGACGGATCTATCACCCAGGTGAAGATCACCGGACAGACAGGATCAATCATTCGTAATAATTGGTTCCGCAATACGGTTAAAAGCGGTGCTCGGTTCGATTCGCCAATTCCGCCAGTACGTTGGGGGAATGGGGGACAGATGAATAATAACGTCATGTGGGAATCTGAGCGCGGCATCATGATCAAAGGCGAGCGACATTTCTGCTTCAACAATACCACATTTGCAATGGGCTTGAATGGACTCATCATCCTGGATGATTCTGATGTAAATGGAGGGGCGAATAAGGGTACGATAACTCGCAACAACCTTGCTGGTAAACTCTCCGG
Organism: Fidelibacterota bacterium; assembly: GCA_018650795.1. Lineage (GTDB taxonomy): Bacteria > Fidelibacterota > UBA8477 > UBA8477 > JABMPR01 > JABMPR01. The sequence continues at coordinate 16,352 of JABIFG010000058.1, read as the reverse complement.
CCATCGCAAAAAATTCACACCGGTACCCGGAATTGCAGATCACAACTGGAACGCCTATGAAAACGAGGGTGATTACCGAACTCAGCTAAGAGATCCTGATAACTGGGACTTCAGACCGATAGTAGGCGCTGAAATTGTGGACGCGGGTAAGGTTATTTCAGATCGCTCGGAAAAATATCTGGGGAACGCTCCAGATATTGGTGCATATGAATTTGGAGCAAAGGAGTATTGGATTCCAGGCAGAAAGGAAGCCACCAGTAGCATTCCTATTCCTAGGAATAAAAACACTGCGGCGAAACAAAATACTGATCTCATATGGCTGTCAGCCTACAAATCTGAAACAAACCTGATCTACTTTGGGAATTCGAATAAGGCAGTTAGCAAGGCTTCACCCAAATCAATTGAGTATAAAGGGAAACAGAAGAACAATATCTTTGCACCCGGGAATCTTCAAACAGGCAAAACATACTACTGGAGAATAGACAACATCGTTGGCGGAAAGGTCATCAAAGGACCAGTCTGGAGCTTCACTGCTGAATAATTGTTTACCGGACACTGAGCTTGCCTGCCAGCCGAAGCTGAAAACGAAGGCTGGTCGAAGTGTCACCCTCTCCCAATCGCGCACTCAGGAGTGTCACCCTGAGCTTCGTCGAAGGGGGAAGCGGATTTGGACTATCATCCTTCGAGAGCCTCAGGATGACGGACGAATCAAGCACACAGTTTGGTAAATGGAATAAATTGAATGAGAGCTATGATGAATACTAAATCAACACCCCTATCCCGTAGAAAATTCATGCAACAGATTGCAGTTGGAGGTCTAGCTCTAGCAGGCTCATCCTCATTGCTATCCTGCCTATCCAGTAAAAAGTCCACCCAGAAGAAACCAAATATTCTTTACATCATGTCAGATGATCATGCTGCCAACGCCATTAGCGCATACAAGGGCTGGCTGGCAGAAACACTGCCCACACCAAATATTGATCGGATCGCCAAGGAGGGGATGCGTTTTGATAATTGCTTCTGCACCAATTCCATCTGTACTCCCAGTCGTGCCAGTATCCTTACAGGACAGTATGGTCATATCAATGGTGTGAGAACTCTTGATGATCCATTACCGACGGGTACCAAGCATGTGGCCCATGAGTTGCAGAAATCTGGTTATGAAACCGCAATTATTGGGAAATACCATCTCCATGGTGATCCCCAGGGATTTGATCACTGGAATGTCTTGACCGGCGTACTGGGGCAAGGTACCTATTTTGATCCCGTCATGAAAAATCAAGAGGGTGATGAGAAAGTTTATCCAGGCTATGCCACTGACGTGGTTACCGAAGAAACGCTGAAATGGCTTGAGGCACGAGATGATGAGAAACCATTTTTTCTCCTGTGTCAACATAAAGCACCTCACGGTCTCTGGGAATATCCACCCCGCTATGAACATCTACTTGATGGCATTGAGGTTCCTGAACCCCCCAGTTTTTGGGAAGATAAGTCTCATCGTTCTGAATCTACCCAGGGCTACGGCTCCAATCTTTATAAGCTGGGTAAACGAATGGAGAAGGGGAGCGCTGGCAAAGAATGGCCAACTGGTGCTCTGGATGCCATAGGAATGGACGCGGATCAAATAAAGCGGTCTGGATACCAGAAATACATAAAGGACTATCTGCGCTGTGTAGCAGCCATTGACGAAAATGTCGGTCGAGTGTTGGATTATCTGGATCAAAGTGGTCTGGCTGAAAATACAGTGGTTATCTATACCTCAGATCAAGGCCAGTTTCTGGGAGAGCACGACTACTATGATAAACGCTGGATGTATGAGGATTCCTTGAGAATGCCCTTCATCGCCAGATACCCCGGTATTACTGAACCAGGAAGTGTTGACGACAGCCTGGTCCTCAATATCGATTTTGCCCCCTTGTTTCTGGATATAGCCGGTGGAGAAAAAACCTCCAGCATGCAAGGAGCATCATTTCTTCCTCAGTTAAGTGGTGATATCCCAGAGACCTGGCGGATATCAATGTACTATCGATACTGGATGCACATGGCCCATCATAATGTCCCCGCTCATTACGGTATCAGGACTTATAAATATAAGCTCATCTTCTTTTATGGTTTGGGTTTGGGTCTGGTTGGGGAAAAAACCTCCGAAACCATGGATAAAACAACTGAAGCATTGGATCATTATCGTCCATCTCCTCCAGGTTGGGAACTTTATGACCTGGAAAATGATCCAGGCGAATTGAAAAATGTATACGAAGATCCTGAATACTCAGCAGTGATTAAAAAACTCAAGTTGGAGTTGCTGAAGTTGAAAGAGCAATATGGTGACACCGATGAGAAATATCCAGACCTGATGCGAGTCAGAGAACAAGCCTGGGATTAGATCGTAATTTGAATCAATGAAGGAAAGAACATGAAATTTAAAGTTTTAATTCTAGCACTAGCCATCCTGTTCAATAGATGTGATGAGAAATCTATGTCCATCCACGTCTCACCAACTGGCGCTGACGCCAACATGGGCACCATGGATGCTCCTGTTGCAACCCTTACAAAAGCTCAAACATTGGTTCGCGAAGCACTGGGTAATGAGTACACCGGTGATATCTCTGTAGTTCTAAGTGGAGGTGTCTATCGTCTGGATGAAACGCTGGTTCTGGGATTGAAGGATGGTGCAGGTGAAGGTCAGACAATCAGTTGGGAAGCAGCAGAAGGCGCAGAACCCATCATCACATCCACCAAAGTACTCAGCGGATGGCAAAAACTTGCTTCCCCACCGGAAGCTTTACCCGCCATCGCGCACGGAAATGTTTATGTCCTCGACTTGAACAATCAAGGACCTGACAAATGGAACTTTAAAACCCTCTATGACGGTGAAACACTACTACCCAGAGCCCGCTCTAAGGGCTTTCAACCAACCACAGCCTGTCCCAACCCAACCCTGGCCAACAGATGGGAAGATCTACAAATTTTGCACTATCCGGAAGGCGTAATCAAAGATTGGCCAAATCTATCAGATGTTGAGATTTTTATCCGACCGACCCATCAATGGTTGGTTAATTATTTAACCCTGGAAAGCGTGGACGAAGAAAACTTATTGGCTACAACAACACTTCCTGGAACCTATCGTCTCTGTCAGGTCAAAAACAAACCCTGGAAAGAGACCTGCTGGGTAGAGAATGTTCTGGAAGCTCTGGATCAACCTGGTGAATGGGTGTTGGACTCACAGGCAGGTAAGCTTTACCTGTGGCCAACCGGAGATACACCCGGAGATAATATTCAAGCTCCCACATTACCGACGCTTGTACGCGTGGAAGGAAAAAATGTCTACGAAGTTAAAGGTGATATCCCTGTTAGAGGAATTCAATTCAAGGGCTTGACTTTCACAGGCACTGATCGGGATACCTGGACGAAGGAAGACCGTGGTATTCAGCATGATTGGGATATGTTTGACAAGGACAATACCCTCCTCAGATTCAGATCAGCACAGGATTGTAGGGTTATTGCCTGTGATTTTCGAAATGCAGGGAGTGGGGGAATCCGCATCGACCTTTACGGCCAGAATATTGAGATTCGCTCCAACAAGATTGATAATCTCGGTGGCACAGGCATCTTGCTCGCTGGATATGGACCTGGTGTTAAGGATGTAAATTACGGCCATAGCATTGTCGACAATGAGATGTCCAGGATTGGTCAACTCTATCTACATAGTCCTGGAATCTTTATCTGGCAGAGCGGAGAGAATAAAGTTCTGAACAATTATATCCATGATTTGCCCTATGATGCCATCGTCTTGAGCGGTGTCCGTCCACGCTATTTTGGGATCATGGATTCTGTGAAGTGGACTGGATACGCAATTCCAAGGAGAATTCGAGAAAATATGCAGATCATTCGCTGGGAAGAAACGGATGATCCTCAGACTGCAGAGGAAGCCTTAAAATTTGCACATGCTCGCAACAATGTGGTCCAGGATAATGAATTTCATAATGTCATGGAAGTATTGGGTGATGGAAATGCTATCTATCTGTCATGTGCAGGCAAAGGCAATATTATCAAACGGAATCTGATTTACAAGACCACCAAAGCTTCAAACGAAATTCGCTTTGATGACGACCAGGAAGAATCCTATGTGGAACAGAATATTGTTTTTGGCAATGGCATCAAACTAAAGCACACAAATTATATCCTAAACAACATCGTCATTGGAGGTGGAATATCTATTAGACCTGAGACCGTTGTAGGTGCTAAAGTAAATAAAAACATTATCTACGGTATTGGTACTCCTGTTAGATTTTACAACACGAATGTTGAAAAGAAGCTCAAAGGATTACTGGATCTGGCAAATCCTGATTACAATTTATTTTATTCTGATATGCAGGAAGCCGGAAAGAAGTCCTTAGAGCAGATTCAGGCCTTGGGGCACGAGGCTCATGGAGTATATGCCGATCCACTATTCAAAGATATGGCCAGGGGTGATGTCCGACTTGAAGAAGGCTCTCCCGCACTAGCAATGGGGATTGAATCCATTGACATCATGAAGATCGGATTGCTTAGCCAGCCGAGTTTTGAGAGGATCTGGAAGAATAATATTGAACTCTGGAGTGCTGAAACATTGGAAGATCACTCTGGTGAAAACCTCCAACTGGTCAAATAGGATTATGGCGATGTTCAAACTCAAAGATAGAATGATGCTGTTACTAATTGGTTGTATTCTATTCATCATCAACTGCCAGCCAAAACCTGAAATCATTGAACAAGAGCCAGTTCTGGGACCTTTTGAGGAGAATTGGGAGTCTCTGGTAAAACATGAGGATCCCCAATGGTTCAGTGATGCTAAATTTGGAATCTATACCCACTGGGGCGTTTATTCGATTCCTGCATGGGGTCATGAATGGTATCCCCGTAAGATGTATATCGAAAAAGACCATCGAAGAGGTAATTATTTTACCCATCATGCTGAAACCTGGGGCGATCAAACCAAATTTGGCTATAGTGATTTTGTGCCCCTCTTCACAGCCGAAAAATTCGATGCTCAGGAATGGGCCGATCTTTTTAAACAAGCTGGAGCTCAGTTCGCCGGTCCAGTCGCCGAACACCACGATGGTTTCGCCATGTGGGATAGCGATCTAACTGAGTGGGATGCTATGGATAAAGGTCCCAAACGAGACATAGTCGGAGAACTTGCCACAGCTATCAGGGCTCAGGATATGAAATTTATGGCTTCCCTTCATCATGCCCGTAAATGGTGGTATTTTGAGCCGTCTTTCCGTGAAGATCACCGCTTTGATACCCAGAATCCAGATCTGGCGGGTCCCTATGGAATGTTTCCACCAATCCATGAGGTAGGGGATGCACCCACACCGGCTTATATGAAAGCCTGGGAAGAGAAAACTATCGAAGTCATCGATAAATATCATCCAGATCTCTTGTGGTTTGATTCGGGGCTGGAGAGAAAAAAGTTTTGGCGTGAATCCAGAGATGATTTTCAGGCTTATAAAAAAAGGTTTCTGGCATATTATTACAATGAGTCTGCTCAAAGAGGCCAGGATGTTGGTGTTGCGTACAAGCATGACGATTTCCCGGCTGGAGCAGGTATTCTAGATTTTGAACGCGGACGTATGGATAGTTTAGCTCCGTTCCCCTGGTTGACAGATACTTCAATTGACAATGTTTCCTGGAGTCATGTAGAAAATTCAGATTATCGGTCAGTAAATGAACTCATCGACGTCCTGGTTGATATTGTGAGTAAAAATGGTTGTCTACTATTAAACGTTGGCCCCAGTGCAGATGGATCGATTCCTGAGGGTGCTCAGCAAACGCTTCTGGGCATGGGAGAGTGGCTCAAGGTCAACGGTGAAGCCATCTATGATACGAGACCTTGGCTAAAGTATGGCGAAGGTCCTACAAAGGAAATCGGTGGTGCTTTCAGCGAGCGTAAAAACAAGGTGAGCTATGTGCCTCAGGATATCCGCTTTACTGCCAATGACGGTGTGCTCTATGTAATAGCTCTGGGATGGGACGATTCTGGACAACTCATGATTAATGCATTGGGTGAGAGTTCTGAGCACTTCAGACCCATAAGCAAAGTGTCCTTGTTAGGATATGAGGGGAATCTCAGCTGGGAAAACACGGCTGACCACCTGACTGTCCAGCTCCCCAAAAATCAAATGGGGCAACACGCCTTTGCTTACAAGATTGAATTCAAATAGAAAACTATCATCAAGAGGGAAGAGAGAAACATGTCAAAGAAAATAAATGCTAAAATGGGTAAAGGATTGCTCCTATCCACAATTATGGTCCTTTCATTTAATCTGGTTGCCTGTTTGGAAACCACAGCCAACACAGTGAAAGTTGCCCCTGAGTCAGTCAAACAAAAATCGGTAGCAGTTGCCTCAATCAGAAAGACAATATATACAGATCAGGAACTGTGGGTCGCTGGCTTGAAGGAGAAACAGCTCAAACAACCCGCATTCGCATTTGTGAATACAGATCCATCCCTGCCCAATGTCCTGCTAATGGGAGGTGCAATCTCAGTTGGATACACACATGCAGTACGAGAAGAATTAGCTGATATAGCAAATGTTTACCGTATTCCAGCCAATGGTGGGGATACAAAATCAGCTCTCAAAAATCTCCAAAAATGGCTGGCTGGTACGCAGTGGGAAGTTATTCATTTTAACTGGGGTATGAATGACCTTAAAAGGAAAAAGAAAACTGAATCTGACGCAACTACACCACACCGAGTAGTGCTTGATCAATACGCCAGCAATCTGGATCAAATCGTAACTCAATTGGAAAAATCTGCAGAATCACTTATCTGGGCTTCAACAACGATTATCCCGGATAGCGCGAAAAGCCGTATCTCAGGAGATGAAATTCTCTATAATCGGGCTGCCCTAGAGGTGATGGAAAATCATCCCACTGTTAAAATTGATGATCTTTTCTCCCTGTCTAAAGATCATCCTGGAGATCGAAAACCAAAGAGTGTCAGCTTTAGTAAAGAGGGTCAAAAAAGACAGGGTGTTCAAGTTGCAAGCAGTATTAAATCAGCCTTAGATAAATAACATACATGACTGTGTATCAGATAGATAGAGAGAATACATAAATGAAATATATAACTCTTCCAATTGTCCTGGTCATAGGCTTGATAATGATTGGATGTAGTTCTGTTCAAGTCCCGGTAACACCTGAAAAGGCACCTCTACCTTTAGAGGACCGTCGTGCTTCAACTGAAACCATGGAGAAATGGAACGACTGGAAATTCGGATTATTTGTACATTGGGGACCCTGGTCTCAAACAGAAATTGGAGCAATTTGGAAGATTGTCAAAACGGATACCCCTGAAGAGCGTGAGGAGCGCTTCGAACTCTATAAAACATTTGATCCCGTTAATTTTAATCCTCAGGAGTGGGCTCAAGTTGCCAAAGATGCAGGTATGAAGTACATGGTCTTCACTACCAAACACCACGATGGCTTCTGCAACTTTGAGACGGCCGTTACAGATTTCAAAATTACAAATCCAGATTGCCCACACAGTCGATCGGCGAATCCAGACATTACTGGGGAGCTGGTCAAGGCTTTTCGCGCTGAGGGCATGGGAATTGGCCATTACTATTCACATATCGATTGGTACCACCCTCAGGGCAAATATTTTTCAAAACGTCACTGGGAGTACGATGAGTCCAGAATTGACTCTGAACCAGAGTCCTGGAAGAAATTCGTCAGATTTGAGAAAACTCAGGTGCAGGAATTAATGACCCAATACGGTGATATAGATATTATGTGGTTTGATATCCGTTGGCCAGGATCCACTCGGAATGATAATGGTATTCATCATCGGATCAAACATCCCGTTGTAAAAGAAGATGTTATAGATATGGTAACCATGATGAGAGATATACATCCTGGACTTATTATTAATGATCGTGGTGTACACAGTTATGGTGATTTTGCAACGCCTGAACAGAAAATCCCCAAAATTGCTCCTGAAGGCTATTGGGAGACCAATATGACAGTTTCTGATCCCAATCGACGTAAGGCTGGGGGATTCTGGTATAAGGGACCTGATGCACTATACAAATCTCAGGAAGAATTACTCAGGGTCATGGCCGAGGTCTTTTCAAAGGGAGGGAATTTCCTCCTCAACGTTGGACCACAGCCGGATGGCAAGATACCAGCAGGTGAAGTAGCCGCACTGAAGGGCATCGGCGATTGGTTGGAAATAAATGGTGAAGCAGTCTATGGTAGTAAACGTAGTCCACTCTCAACTGTACCTGAGTGGGGATTCATTACTCGTAAAGCAAATACACTGTACCTGTATGTGTTCAATTGGCCTGATAAGGGAGATGATATTACTCTAAACGTATCCAATAAAGTGCTGAGTGCCAGCCTATTAGGAAGTGACCATCAGATAAATACTGAGCGTTCAGAGACCGGGATTAGCATAACCTTACCTGGAGAAAAATTACATCCTGTCGTATCTGTTCTGGCTGTAGAGCTGGAGGGTTCCCCAGTAGAATTGATGCCATAACTTTGATAGTAGAATATATTTAATTGGATAATTTGAATACTGAAAATCTGGTCGAAATGACCAATATCCGCAAAGAATTCCCTGGGGTTCTAGCTCTCGATGATGTGGATTTTGATTTAAGAGCAGGCGAAGTCCATGCCCTTCTGGGAGAAAATGGAGCAGGCAAAAGCACTCTGATTAAAGTCTTGAGCGGAGCTCAACCCTGTGAGAGTGGGAAAATTTCCATCTCAGGTGAGGAGGTTGTGCTTTCAGATCCACGCATAGCTCTATCCATGGGTCTTCGTTTTATTTATCAGGAGATCAATCTGGTTCCGGATATTGATATCGCCCGAAACATGTTTCTGGGAGCAGAACCAACAAATTCAAGCCCTTTAGGAATTGTTGATCATTCCACGCTGTACACTAGGACAGCTGAGCTTTTAGAATCATTCCATATTGATCTGAATCCACGGACGGTTGTCTCAGATCTGAGTGTCACCCAGCAAAAGATGGTGGAAATCGCCCGGGCATTAATCTCGAAGGCAAAAGTTATCATCCTGGATGAGCCCACAGATGTGCTTGAAGACCGATCAAGGCAGGATCTCTTTGAGGTTATTCGAAAATTAAAGAATGAACAAGGTGTTGGCTTCATATACATATCCCATCGCTATCAGGAAGTATATGAAATAGGCGATAGAGTCACCATTCTTCGTGACGGACACAAAATGGGGACATGGGATATTGACGATATATCAATGGATCAATTGATTGCAAAGCTGGTTGGGGGAGATGCCACTCACAATTTTCCTGACCTACCGCCACCTCAATATGATATCTCCCTCAAAGTTGATAAACTGTTCAGTGGATCGCGTTGCAGAGGGGTTTCCTTTGACTTAATGAAGGGTGAGATTCTTGGTGTGACCGGACTCATGGGTGCTGGAAAGAGTGAACTGGGTCGCGCTATTGCAGGCATTGATCCCATCAAGTCTGGGCGTATAGATATCCACGATAGACCTGCTGGAGAACAGAATCCTCGTCGAAGAATAAAGGCTGGAATTGTGTACCTCACGGAGGATCGTAAACAGGAAGGTCTCATCATTGATCAGAGCATTCGCGATAATTATGCCCTTCCCAGTATTGATCGTTTCTCCTCTCATAACCTCCTATCCCACAGGGACATAGATACGGAAGTTGATGTGAAGATCAAAGATTTTAATATAAAAACAGTGGATCGAAATTCTATGGCAGGTCATCTCTCAGGTGGGAATCAACAAAAGCTCATGTTGGCCAGATGGTTGGGTACCCAGTGTAAGGTCTTCATCATAGATGAACCAACCCGAGGGATTGATATTAAAGGTCGCTTTGAAGTATACCGTTTTATGGTTGAGCTCCTTAATCAGGGAGTATCCATTCTTATGTTGACTTCTGATTATGCAGAAGCTCTCGCCATGAGTCATAGAGTGATGGTCCTGCACAGGGGCGAAATCGTTGATGTTGTTGATCCTGAAAATACCAGCGAGGAGCAGGTATTAAAAATTGCTATTGGAGCAGAGGCTTAGAAGTATGAAAGAACAAATATTAGCTCAAACGAGAAAGGGACTCCAGGCTGGGCTGGGTCTTCTATTAATCACCATTATATTTATGATTCTTGCTCCCAGCTATCGGCAGTTCGATAATTTTGCAGGTATTTTTGCACAATCTGCTGTGCTGGCAATAATGGCACTGGGAACAACCATTGTACTCATATCAGGCGGATTGGATTTATCAGTAGGATCTATATTGGCTCTATCTGCAGTGGTTGCAGGACGAGTTCTCAGCGGAGGCGATCCTGTATGGATGGCTATTCTGGCAGGAGTAGGTGCTGGAGCACTTATTGGACTAATCAACGGTTTCACTGTCGTTGCGACCAAAGTACCACCCTTTATCGCAACCATGGGCATGATGATGATTGCCCGGGGTCTGGCAGAGATGTTGGGTCGAGGTCGTGATATGTCCTATTTCCCTGAATCCTTCAAAATGCTAGGTTCAGGTTGGGTCGTACCAAGTCTAATTGCCGGTCTGGCACTTGTTGTAACCATGTTTATGCTTGGAAAAACCAAATTGGGTTTTCATAGTTTTGCCATTGGGGGAAATGAGGAGGTCGCACGACTTTCTGGTGTGCCCATTCTGCGGAATAAATTGATTTACTACAGCATAGGTGGATTTCTGGCTGGTTTGGCTGGTGTTGTGGAAGCTGCCAGGCTCAATTATGTAGAACCGAATTATGGTATAGGTTGGGAGCTACAAGCCATTGCTGGTGCGGTCATTGGTGGAACCAGTCTATTTGGCGGTATGGGGGGTGTGGGACGAACCATCATAGGTGTGTTGATTATTCGTTCTCTCTACGCCGGACTAGTTCAGATTGGGGTGGATTCATACTGGCAGCAGGTTGCCATAGGTGCAGTAATCATTATTGCGGTCTGGATAGATACGGTAAATCGCAAACGGGCCGTTGAAAAAGCGTGAATATTTTAAGGAGTCATAAATTGAAATCGACATTTCTGAAAGTTCTAACTGTATGTCTTATTGGTAGTGTAATGGTTGCATGTGGGGGGAAGGATAAACCTGAAGGATCTGCAGATTCAGATCAAAAATACACTATCGCCTATATCGGCTATTCATCCACGAATCCATTTTGGAATGCCTTGGCTTCTAGTGCCCAGGAATCTGCTAACTCGCTCAATGTCAAGTTCTTAGACTTAACAGCATCAAGTCCTGAAATGGCCCAACAGAAGATGGCTATTGATAATGCCATCATTAAACGCGTGGATGGTTTGGTTGTCGGAGCTGTGGATTCAAGGGGACTGGGTGACTCATTTGATAAAGCTCAAAAAGCAGGTATTCCAATTGTAACCGTCGATACACGAGTTGATCATCCTGCGGTTGTGAGTCACATTGCTACTGACAATATCGCTGCTGCCAGACTCGCTGGTGAATACATTGCGAATAAACTAAACAACAGGGGTAAAGTTTTAGTACTCGGTGGTTCAACTGGCTCACAAACTGCCGATGATCGTCAGACTGGTGTGGAAGAAATCCTGGGGCAATATGAGGACATGGAAGTGATATTCAGAGTTGCCAACTGGGATGCCAAGCAGGCCAATGAAATCACCAATAACATTTTGAGCTCACAGGATAATCTTGGAGCTGTTTTCGCGGCTTGTGATCCTATGATCTTTACAGCCATGCAAGCTGTGAAAAGCAAAGACAAGCTGGGTGAAGTCGTGCTGGTTGGATTTGATGCAATTCCGGCGGTATTAAAAGCTATTGATCAAAATGAAATTAATGCTACAGTTCGCCAGGATCCAGGTCGCATGGGGTTGGAGGGAGTGAAACTTTTGGTAAATCATCTCAATGGGGAAGAAGTCCCTGCATATATCCCCATCTCAGCAGAACTCGTGAACACTACTAATATCAAGCAATACGTTGCAAACTAGGATTTGGGTAGCCCGCTGCGCCGTGCCATGAAATGCGTAGGCGAGTACCCGGGGCTCTCCTACGCACGATGTGCTTCGGCGAACTACCCTAGTTTTGTTGCTGTAATTATGGTTTGATTGGCTTGCTAGCCGAAGCTCCACCAAAGTGGAGCGCAGGTTAGTACCCGGGGCCGGAATCGAACCGGCACGGCTGTTTAGGCCGAGGGATTTTAAGTCCTGAATATATCACTGATAGTCAGTGGGTTACAGAGATTGTGTCAAACTATTTGAGGGTAAATATTTTCAATAGCTCTATGCAAGGAAGTATTGTCTCTCAGATGAGGGTTTATTGTGTCTCTAGAGTCAGCGATGAGTACTCTGTCGAAGGTCGGGTCTGTTCAACGTACCGTTGTCTGGAATTTAACTGAATACTGATTAATGGTAAAGACCATAAGGGTTTGTCCTGTACTTGCTTGTGAATAGTGGATATATTTTAGTCAAAATTGCTAAACAATATTGAATTCTAGTTGCACATTGAAAGACTTGAAAACATAATTTGGGAGAACCTTATGCACCGAACCAGCTTATCCAACATTCTCATATTATTCATTCTGATCCTAGGATCAGTCATAGCTGGTCCAGAGGATTGGCGAATTGCTTTGTGTATCTCTGAGGATCCCCAACATCAGATGAATGTTTCCTGGCGCACACAGAGACAGATTGATACTCCGCTAGTGCAAGTGACCCCAAACCTTCCACAGGTTAACTTTGATAAGCAGGCCGTGGATATCACTGCCCAAACTGAGGTAGTCGTAAGGAGTGATGGTTCTCTGGTCTATGCCTATTCAGCAAAAATGAACGGTCTGAATCCGTCAACAGCCTATGCCTATCGCGTGGGGTCAAAAGATGAGTGGAGTGAGTGGTTTGTTTTTGAAACCGCAAACAACACTGAAACGTCTTTCCGTTTTCTCTATCTGGGAGATCCTCAAAACGGATTGCTTACTCATGTGCCAAGAGCTATTAGGGCAGGATACAAGGAAGCACCTGATGCAGCATTCCTTACCATGGCCGGAGACCTAGTCTCAGTGCCAGGGATTGATAAACAATGGGAAGATCTTTTCCACGCTGGTTCCTGGATATTTGGTACAATACCTCTCGTCCCAGTGATGGGTAATCACGCCTATTTCATCGATGGGAAATGGTTGGATGAACACTCTACATATTGGCAGCCTCACTTTACATTGCCAAAAAATGGACTGGCAACACTTCCCGAGACCAACTACTATTTTCAATATCAGGGGATGCTATTTGTAGTCCTAAATGGGAATGAGCAGCTAGATGAGCAGGCAATCTGGCTGGATGAAGTTTTGAGTCAAAGTGAAGCAGGCTGGTTTATTGTTAGTATGCATCAACCACTATACTCTACTGCCAAGGGTAGAGAGGGCACCAAAAGACGAGATGCCTTTTTATCTGTTTTCGATAACCATGAAGTGGATCTAATCCTACAAGGGCATGACCATTCCTTTGGTCGTACCTATCCGCTTAGAAATGGTAAACAGGTCAAGGGGCGACAGAAGGGGACGGTTTATATCAATTCAGTATCTGGTTCGAAGCAATACTTACTTGAGCCAGCAATTGATGGCGTGTTTGAGGTCACTGGTTCCGAACAACAATTCTATCATGTCATCGATGTTCAACCCTCGAAACTCAAGCTGTCCTCATTTACTGTGGATGGAGAATTGAAAGATCAGATTATTATCAAACCATCTCGCAATAGATGAGTTTTTGAGAAGAGTGGGGTACGATTAGACAGGCGATTTCCACCCAAGTAATTAATCATCATGTCACAAAGGGTAAATTGGCGTGTTGAGAGAATGAAGAAACACCTCGGTAGTTGATAGCACAAAACGCGCAACATATTGCGCACTATGTCAAACTTATTAAAATTTCACACACCTAGCTTGATGATTGCTATTCTTAAATTGAAAAAATAGCCTTAAGTACTCTAGTAAATTGAAATCTCGATGATACGGAAGGTTTAAATAGCAATATTTATAACTATATAAATGCTGCTGGTAGTATTTATTATCCTGATGTATTAAAATATATTGATGCCATAAGATGAGCAAAATCTGTGTTAATAATTATATTGACAACTCCTTTATTCGCATTTATACTAGAACAAACGATTGCGCATATTTAAGTATCAACTCGTTGACTTGAGTTTGATTTACGATTTAAGGAATAATTTTTGGTTCAATCCAAACATATAACACTCGATAACATCGCTAATCAGATTGGTGTTTCAAGCAGTACGGTTTCTCGTGTGCTTACTGGTCAATCCAAAAAATACCGGATTAGTGATAGAACCACGGAGATAGTGCAACAAACTGCTCGAAAATTAGGCTACGTTCCTGACCAGCTCGCAAGGGGGTTGAGGACAAAAAGAACGAATACCATGGGTCTAATAATTCCAGATATTTCGAATCCCTTTTTTTCCAGTATCGCACGAAACATCGAAATTCAAGCTCGGAAAGTGGGTAGCTCAATCATTTTATCCGATAGCCAGGAAGATACCCAGTTAGAGATTGAATCTATTCGATTACTCCAAGGTCGCAAAGTTGATGGACTGATAATCTGTCCAGTTGGCGAAGATAGTAAACATTTGAAAAGCATTGTAAACAGCGGTTTACCTGTAGTTATCATTGATAGATACTTTCCAGACCTTGATTGTCCCTATGTAGTTTCAGATAATTACCAGGGTGCCATGGATGCTGTAACTTATTTCTTCGAGATGAATCACAGGTCCATAGGGTACATTCAGGGCCGGGTGAATACATCAGTTAATAATGATCGTATAAGGGGATACCGGGCTGCCCATGAAACGCGAGGCCTGCCAGTCGATGAGTCACTTATTGTCGGTGACAGTTTTGGAAAAAGGAATGGTTACATCGGTGCAAAAATTCTTCTTGCCAAATCTCCCCGACCCACCGCCATCTTTGCTGCTAGTAATCTTATTTCTTTAGGAGCAATGACTGCAATACAGGAAGAGAGATTGAAAATACCTGATGATATATCGATTATCTCATTTGATGAGCAGCCCTATTCCGAACATCTAGCAACTCCCATGACAACTGTAGCTCAGCAGACATCTGAAACGGGAGAAATCGCCTTTAAATTGCTTCAATCTCAAATTCAACAAGATGGTAAGCAGACAACAGAGGGTATAGTCTTACCAGCTGAGCTGGTGTATAGAAAATCTGTAAAAAAGCTTGAGTTTGCAGAATTACAATGATGAATCGTAAGTATAAAAAGGAGAATGTCTAACATTCAATAGAAACTGATTGCGAAGCGCAAAAGATTCAATTGATGGTAGCCCTTCCCGAAAACGTAAAGGAGTAAAGTATCATGAAACACAGTTACAAGCTAGTTAACTTGGTGTTAGCAATCTTACTGTTTGCGATGGTGCCAGTTACCTTGTCAGCCGAAAATGCGAATATGTCATTTCTCGGAAATTGGGGAGCCGGTGGTGGCGATATAAGAGGTGTAGCTAATTTTGGGGATCTGGTTTATTATGGTGTTACTGATCAATTCACTATCACCAGTTTTGAAGATCCAGCGAACCCGTTCACTTCAGCGACTCTTAATCTTGACGACATGATTGAAGATATTGTCTGGAAGGTCAGTGATGGTACAACGTATGTTCTGGCGACGGCTGGTCAAACGTTAAAAATTATTGATGCGACAAATCCTCTGGATCCAACTGTTCTTTCAACCCTAGCCCTCGCTGGTTATGGCGAAGGACTAGCTGTAAGTGGTAACTATGCCTATGTTACTGCTGGGGTTTCAGGTATGGAGGTCATAGATATTTCTGATCCAACCAGTCCAAGCTCGGTTGCCGTCGTTGTTGGGGGGGCCACAGGTCCCTGGGCTGAAGGTATCAACGTTTCTGGAGACTATGCATATGTGGGAAATGGAAGCCACGCAGATATTTATGATATATCCACTCCTACCAGCCCTAGCTTAATCAGCACGATAGCCAATACCGATGGCTGGGTACAGGATGCAATGCCCATATCCAACTATCTATATGTTTGCGTTTGGTCTAGCGGAATTGATGTATATGATATATCCGACCCTGCCAGTCCTACATTTGTTACTGCCCTTTCAAATCCTAAAAATTCTGATATCATGTTTGATGGTAATTATGGCTACATCGCTTCAAAGGAGTCTGGTGTAACCGTTCTTGATGTTTCAGATCCAGCTGCACCAACTACGCTTGGGATACATGATACTGAAGGATCCGTCAGGAAAATATCTTTTGGATCCATAAATATGGGCGGAACCCAAACAGGGCACATTTTTGCTGGAGAAGAATCCGCACTATCTGC
>JABIFG010000004.1 GCA_018650795.1 Fidelibacterota bacterium | reverse complement strand
CGTGGTACCTTCAGAAAAGATGTGTTCAACACCATCACCAAATGAGTAACCTGACATGTCAACATCTTCAGTTCCAGGGTTAAATAACTCTATAAATTCAAAATCATTATCACTACCCTGAAAACTACTGGGGTTGTAATGGATTTCGTTGATCACTACCTGGGCATTTACCAGGCTAAATAATAAGGTGATCAAAAGTCCGATTCGCAGCATCTTCATTTGTTGTTCCTCTCTTTTATAAGTGAATGAAACTTGTTACACATTCTATCGCTGTTTTCGATAATGTTTTTCAATTGATGTGATAGGATCATCTATTCTCATCAGTTTGGATCGTTTTGCACTCTATCAAAAATGGAATCACCATTTGGCGTGTTCGAATTGGTTTTTTTCTCCAATTCGGGATAGGGTAACCTTCTGGGTATGCCATTATCACATTCTGTACTGTTACCATCGCGATCTTCAAATACTGGATAACCTGTTCTGCGCCAGTCTGAGAAGGTCTGCATATTCAGAAACAGGGCTTTGTATTTTTCGTTCATGATGGCACTAAACAGGTCTAAGCCTGAGATATTTTGATAGCGTGGGAGTTGACAGCTTGGATCGTTTCCTTGCCATCTGGTTTCAAGCTCATCCTGTATATTATTCAATGTTGCCAGCGCTTCCGGTTCCTGTCCCAGTTGATACTGACATTCCGCAATAATGAATTGATTCTCATGATAGGAAACCCAGGGCACCGCCCAACTTTCACTACCCACAGTATTCTCGTTTAACTGGGATGCATATGGAGGTGGGGAACCGCCTGGAGCCATGCCAACGACCGTGTCATTATATGCGGATTGTGGGTCAAAATATATGGATAGTCGTCCATCATTGTCACGTTTGAGCATATCGACCAGCAACAAGCCAGCGCCATAAGCATTTTGATTTTTACTAAAGAATTGATTCCAAACTGATTCTTGCTTGTCGCCCTCAGCACTATGGAGTGGTTTCCAGTCTCCCCCACCACTTTGGTCAGCTATACCATTTTGTGCAGAGGCGAGTGCGTTCTCATAGGCCATTGCCCCATCAACCTCTGCCCAGTTCAATTGGATACGTGCTTTTAATGTGTGTGCAGCGGCAATCCATTTCGCTTGAACTCCGCCATAAGTGAAATCATTCAGGGTGGAGAACACCTGCCCCTTTTCAATATTTAAGATGGCATCATCAATTAATGCCAGCACGTCATCATGTATTTCACGCTGTGAGTCAAAACTGGGTTCTGTAAAGCGGGAGTTCGCAGCCTCTGAATAGGGTAGATCACCCCAGAGATCAGCGGCAGTGCTGAATAGCAGGGCTTCCCACATTTGTGCCATCCCCAGCAGCAAATATTTTTCTTGCTCCAGGCTACGGTTTTGGATGGTCCGAAGATCAACCAGACCTCCCGTTCCGTATATGTCAGACCAGCGGTTATCAAGACGCCAGTCAAGAGGTGCGCAATTATAGTCATCAGCATGGCTGGTCAATTGACCCGATAGCTGCTGCATAAATAAGGTCACTAAGCGATTGAGATAGCCTTCCATAAAACCATACATGGTGACCTGGGATCCTACAAAGAGAGATTCAACTGAGACCTGATTAACATCACTTATCTCATTTGGATCACTATCCAATAAATCGCCTGAAAGGAATCCTTCACAACTGATAATACCTAGTACCACAAGGAAGGTGCAGAATAATACACGTATCTTATACATTGAATTCATTACCATTTCATATTGATAGATAAGTTGGCGCCCCAGGTCTGAGGCTGGTTGAAATAATCTTCACCAGATATCCGATTTTGCATCATGTTGGTCTCTGGGTCCCAGCCTGAATATTTTGTCCAGGTGAAAATGTCGCGGGCACTGAGGCGTATATCAACTGCAGTGAGTCCAATTTTTGATACGAGATGAGAGTCGAGTCTATAGGACAGTGAGATTTCCCTCAGTTTGACATAGCTGGCATCTTCAATATTGTTGATGATATCGGTGGTCGTTCCCATGATGGCTGTATAGAAAGACTCGTCATACTTGATAACTTCATCCTCACCAGGTCCGATTCCTGCATGACCATTATTCAACAATTCAGACATGCTTCCTTTGCCCCATTCTGTAGTCACGCCTGCTTCGTAGCCCTCCCAATTGGGATCATCAAAAGATTCATGGTAACGATCTGCTGTTTCCAGGTGGGTCCCGGTTTCGTTCAACTTATTTTTGGTATAATTGACGATGTAGCCACCATAGCTGATATCGATCAGGGATGAAAATGTCAGGTTGTTGAAGATCTTAACTTCATTATAAATACTTCCTGTCCAAACTGGATTGGGGGTATACCCCGACCATAAATAACTGCCGGTCGTTCCATCTGCATTCTTCCAATTTACATCTGGGCGACCATCCCTCTGGATATAGACATCATTACGATCCCACTGACCTGCATACACTGAATCAATATCGACAGAAATGGTATTCCCGTTTTCATCCTTGTCCGTGGCGATAATGCCATAGCCAAATCGAGCCCAGCTGTAGCCCCTGAATTCTCCAATCGAATGACCCGGTGCAGTGAAGGTGAATTTGGACAACTGATCCATCATCAAATTTGAGGGGTCCTGGAGTGCAGCTGATTCTCCGGTTATCCCATTCATTTCCTTGAGCAGGTTGTCATTACTGGCATACAGAAACCGTGATGACCAAACGAAGTTTTTACGCTCCATTAAATTCCCATTAACTGACAATTCAAAACCTTTGTTCTCGATAACAGCTCCATTAGCGGTGAGAGAATTGGAGCCGGTTGAGGGTGCCACATCCATGTTGAATATGACATCATTACTAATTGCCTTATAGTGGGTTGCACTCAGACCAAATCGACTATTGAAAAACTCAAGATCTAATCCATATTCGTTTTCCGACCTTCTCTCAGGTCTGATGGCTAGATTTCCCAAATCTGAATCCGACACCCAGCCAAGTGCATTGGCATATGACCCTCCTGATCCAAGATTGACTTTCCCATCGAAGTATCCAAATTTGTTATCGTATCCAGAAAAGATGTTATAAACACCGGGTTGCTCACCAGCTTCACCATAAGCCAGACGCAATTTTCCAAAGTTGAGATATGGGAGGGTGAAGTTTTCGGTGAAACTCCAGGCCCCACTCAGCTTCTTGAAGAAATGTTCTCGATCTGCGGGTCCAAAAGTTGAGGAACCATCTCGGCGCAGGGCTGCGGCAAAAAATAAATAATCTCGAAAATCATAAGTTAATTGTCCAAATAATGACTCTGTATTTATCAAGGCTGTATATTCAGATGGATTTTTACTCTCATAGTTATCGATATTGTAATAATTCATTACATTTTGCTGGTTACCTTCGGTATTGATCGTACGTGATCCGCGACTATTCAGATTGTGACCCAGCGTCAGTTTAACCGGATATCCAAGGAGTTTATTTCCATCAATATTAAAGATCAAATTCGCATCCCATTCAAGCTGATTATTCATATTGTGAATGAGTCGGCCAACTCCAAGATTCCTGTATGATCCCATAGGAAGCAGATCGAAGCGTTTATCGTTACTAAAATCAGCACCCAGGTTATAACTGATGGTACTCCAGTCTGTGGGCTTGTAATCAAGTTTCATATTTCCAAAGGCCCGACTCAACTCCTGGGTTTGAACCATTTCGAACAAGACCCAGAAGGGATTATTCCATTTATGGTCACCATCACCTGAAGGGACATCAGCATCCTCGTTGGTCGAGGATCGGTGATACTGTGTTGAATCATTAAGGTAGGGAAATAAGTTAAAATCCGGGGGTGTCGCCAAGAGTCCGCGACCAAGACCATCTGTGGTATGGGCTCTGGCCATATTATTGGTCTTAACCTTTATAAAAGATATGCTGCTGGCCAGTGTCAAATTCTCTGTTAATAGATGACTGCCCTTCAGTCGAATGGTCTGTCTCAAATAATCGGAAGGGGTTTCTCGGTTGGGAACATGCCCGTATGTGCTAGAAACCTGATCCTGGTATTGTTCCCAATCTACCCAGTGTGATTTTTCGTAAGCCCGACTAAAGGACAAGTAAAATTTTGACCGGTCAGATCCTCCGGAGGCACTAAAGTTTTGTTCAGAATTATATCCATATTTGGCTATGGCGGAAACATGATCATACACTTTATCCTCTGGCAAATCTGAACTAAACCATGGAGCATCAGGTGTATTGAGAGGACTGCCCCAGGCAAATGATGAGTTTTGAACCCTCTCTCCACCTGTGCCTTGTCCAAACCATCGTTGGAGTGGATAGTCATTGTTGATAGCGGATATCCCAATTTTGGATTTATAGCTAATCTCCAATTCTCCTGATTTTCCACTTTTTGTAGTAATCAGAACAACGCCATTTGATGCTCTGGAACCATAGATTGCGGAGGCTGCCGCACCCTTGAGTATTTCAATTGAAGCGATGTCGTCAATATTTATGTCAGAGGTACGGCTGGAGGCTTCATTTCGATTCCGGGCAGATTGCACAGATCCATCTCCACCGATGGTTCGAGTACTGGAATTTACGGGGGATCCATCGATAACCATCAATGGTTCATGGCCACCAGAGATCGTACCTGTTCCTCTAATCCTGAAATAGGCATTGGTACCAGCATCACCACTGGTCTTTTTTATTTCCAGGCCTGGAACGTTTCCTCTGAGGGCTGTCACCAGATTAGTCTCTCCAGATTTAGCTGCTGTTTCAGGTTTCACCGATTCTATGAGGACGCCAAGTTTCCTTTTTTCCTCTAAACCCCCCAGTCCAGTCACAATGACCTCTTCCAGGCCAAGTACATCCTGTCTTAATAAGAAGTTTAACTGAATATCGGATCGGCCGCTATAGTTGAGGCTGTCAATTGAAGTCTTATACCCCATGAAAGCGGCTCTGAAAGCCACCTTCCCATTGGAGAATAAGCCCAAGGGTATGGACAACTCATAACTGCCATCTAACGCTGCAGCGGCACCATAGTTTGATTGAACCACCATGACGTTAGCTCCAGGCAAGGCATTACCCTGATGATCTGTCACCTTGCCTGATACGTGGATAAGTTCAACTGCGAAAACAGATGATGTCAGGAACAGTAAACAGGAGAAGTATATCAACTTATAGACACGACACATGCTCTTTTGACTCACTTATTTTGTTACACTAATAAATTGACTACTTTAAAAATATCATTTTACCGGATTTTTGAATGGGTCCAGACTGAATCGTATATAGATAGATTCCATTAGAGACGATCTCTCCCGCTTCATTGGTGGCATCCCACTGGACACTATAATTTCCAGCCGGTAACCCGCCATAAAGGAGGTTCTTGACCTGGCGTCCAGATGTATCAAGAATTCGAATTGAGACATTTTGCGAAGTCATGGTGGAAAATTGAATTTTTGTCGTTGGATTAAAGGGGTTAGGATAGTTCCCTTCCAGCTTCAATTCCTCAGGCATAAACTCATCATCAATAGCCAGCTCATCACAAATGTTGTAGTAGGTGGACATGGAATCTATATCAACCGAACAATCCGGGTTAGAACTGGGTTCAACACCAGGACCTTCAGCGCCATAAATATTCGGATAATGACAGGCGATAACTTCCCACTCACTCATCTCATATGAGGTTGTTATGGTATCGTTGTCGCAAGTATCTGCTACACAACCCCGAGAAGCGTCCCAATTGCCAGCATTGCCCACGCAGACATTTGGTTTCCGCTTTAGAATTGCGAAACGGGTAACTCCGTAAAAAGAGGTACCTGTGGAATTAGCGGGACCGGTTTCTCCAGAGACCTGCCAACTCGTACCTGGATCCTCATAAGGGCTCCCAACAGCATCGATGGGGATACTATCGCAGGCAGCTAAAACCTCAGCGGCGTTGGCACCGGCCCCCTTAAATAGACCGATGGCATCATCACCACTCACGGCTAAAACACATTCATCCTCAAAAACCACATCGGCATTATTTTGAAGACTCTCGTGTGAGACATCTCTTGAGAACCCAAATCTTCCTTCAGGAAAAAGGGTGCCCTCCAATCGATAGAATGACACACCAGAACTACTGGTTTCATTTCCCCAACCGAGTCCAATAGCATCGCTCTGTCCATGCCCTTTGATCAGTGCATATTGACTCAGGTCGATTATTTGATCCGTTGGATTATATATTTCTATGAAATGGTTATATACAGGGCTCTCTCTGGCACCAATGTAGGATATACTGATAATGGGATCCTGACTCAGACCCAATGAAGAGAGCAACACAAATAGTAGAGCAGCTGATATTGATTTTTTGTGTGTCATTTTAAATACGTGACCTTTCTAATTTCTCTAAAAGCTCCAGATTGATAATTGATGATATAAACGCCGGCATTGAGATCAACACCTTGTAGATCTTTTCCGTCCCATCGTATTGAGGTTGGTTGTAAACTATGGTTTTGGGACAATGTGAATACTTTTCTTCCCTGAAGATCGTAAATATTTATATGCTGATCCAAATCTGATCCTTGAAATGAAATCACAGTGGAAGCATTAAATGGATTTGGAGATATGGAAAAACTGAACGTGTGCCGAGAAACCTTTCCACTGATCGCTGAAGATGAACTGACGGTTATAAAAGTCGTATCACGGGAGACGCTTCCTTCATTATCAGTCACCTCTAATTGGAAGACCAGGGAATCGTTTTGATTCGAAGTGGTAAATGAAGACATCAATGATGTTTGGTTGGTAAGATTAACCGTCTCTCCCCCGATTTGTGTCCAGAGACTAGACGTGATAGACCCATCCAAATCCGTGCTCTCAGAACCATCCAGGACGATAGTTTCCAGAAAACCAACCACTTGATCTGCACCTGCATCTGCAAGGGGTGCCGCGTTATAGAGGGCAGGGCCATCGATATATTCGTCGCAGGCCCCCAGGTCCAATATGGTATTCATACCACATTCTGAGTTGACCACCTGCCAGAATTCGTGGTAAACGGATGGCAATTCCGCTAGTCTGTGATTTGAATACACGCTATCACCGTAATAGTATGAGAGGTAGCCGAAAAATACATAAGATCTGTTCAAGCGATTGTTGCCTTGCACATCTCGGGCGCAATTCGTTGATTGCCCACCTGTATCATAGCTTCCAATGAGATAGGTAATATCTCTATTAAAATACTGATCGCGGATGAGATCGACACCAGATGCTTGCATATAATCATTTAGGCTGCCCAGTCCATACTTGTAATAATTGGCGGACCAGCAAAGATCAGGTATTTCAAATGTATAACTCTGTGCATATTCGTTAACCACTCTTGCTTCATCCAGATACAGGAATGAGGGTGTATTTGTAGGGATATATCTAAAGAGAATATTATTGCCATCCTCCAGATCTTGCTGTGCTCGACCTCCAGCTGCATAGCGGACAACCATTTGCGAACCGGCTGAATGTCCCGTAAGTGTAAGTGTTTCAAGATTAGGGCAGTTTGTGACGAGGCGATGATAAATCGTATCCAGAATTGAAAATGAACTGATTTGTGCTGCTCTGGGATGGCTTCCCGTGTTTCGAGAAAGATCACCCGCATTCCAGTCCCCTGAGGGCCAGAACAAAACAGTTGAATCAAGATCCTGTCCTTCCAGATCACCCTGAAGCAGAAAAAGGGGTGCAAGGATCAATGTGGAATCTATCATTTCGTTGTTCGTCGTTGCATTTATGAGGATATTGAAATGTTCCGAAGCATTTCGCCCATCCCCATGGAGGGATATTATAGCAGTTTTAACATATGGGAGCGTGCTCTCTATGTCAGAATTTCCATAGTAAGGAAGGGTCAGCAGATGACCATCCTGGTAAACATTCAGGAAATTATCTGGTACCCCGACTTGTGCATAAAGGAATGTACTGAGGATTGATAGCGATAAAATTAGCTTAAATAACAAAAAGAATATCCTATGCCTCTGGGGTTCAATATCAGATTGCTCTTGCCACATAATTATCTGCGTAGCATCTAACTCTATGGACCTGTATACACCGCTAAATCTGGTCACTGTCAGTAATTCTCTTTTGTTTCGCGTTTTGGTGTTCAGTGAAACATTTGTTTCGTAATATACGTGGGGGGGTCAAAATAATGCAAGCGATATATTTGATATTTTTAGCAGATAATTAAGGGGAAGATGCCTCAAGCAGGATCATTTTTAATAATATGAGGACGATTTTCATCATCTGACCGTTGCCTCGATAACAACAATTTAGCTGCCGGTGTATTTCACCAATTGGGCCGTAGAAATTTAGTGCTCTTTACGAACGTGGTCGAGGGATTCAATAGTTCTGATGGTTTTCTGTTTGTTGTCAAGACCGATCTGTGCAGCTAGGGCATAGATGATGACCAGAGGAGCCATTATGGAGTTGGCCATAGTTACGCTCTCTACAGAAACCTGAAGGATAAGGTCGGAGTATTGGACGATCTCACTCGTTGGTTTATCGGTTATGGAAATAACCTTAAGGTCATTTTCCTTGGCATACTGAGCTGCCTTGATGGTGGGTTCAGAGTATGGTGGAAATGAGAAGGCAATGATCAGGTCATCCTGGTTCATATTGATGATCTGCTCCGAGAAAGTCAGAGCACCATAGGTAAGCGCTTGAGAGTTCAGGGAGACACGACTGAATAGATAGGCGGTTATTTCAGCGAGATGTGCGGAAATTGCCATACCCATTGAATAGATATAGCTGGACTCCTTGATCATCTCCAGGGCCCGATTAAAATCAGATTGATTGGTGAGATCCATGGAGAGATTGATGTTATCCAGGGTTTGACCGGCGACCAGTTCGATCATATCCTCACTGACATCGCTATGATCCAGACGGGTTTTGAAATGCTGGATGGGACTGAGATTTTTACGCATGCTATTGAGAAACTCACCCTTCAGCTCCTGAAACCCTGAATATCCCAAAGTTTGGGCGAGGCGTACAATGGTGGTTTTGCTGGTTCCCAGTGTAGTTTCCAGGTCGCGGATAGAACTGAGGGCAAAGATCTCAGGGTGCTCAATGAGGTAATTGGCAATGAGTTTTTGTGAAGCGGTGAGTTCGGGCAACTTGTTTTTTATGCGTTCTTTGAGATCAGCTATGTGAGAGTTCATGTATTCCGTTTTCCTGCGCCGGTTGGATGTCTGTTATTTTAGGCAGCTTATTATAGCGTCAGGATTTTTGAAATCCAATTTGATTCATTTCTTGTTATACTAAGCGACTAAAGTATTTACTCGATATTACTTCTAACCGCAAAGTAATCAATGTTTGCATAGGTTGGCTATTAGATAGAGCTGGAAATCCAGAAAGATCCCCGTGCTTAGGATGACTGGAGGAGACTGAAACCCCCGTGTCACCTCCCAGCTCTTGAACCGCTACTCCAATAGCAGGAGGTCAAGCTTTATCAATTACATGTTTATTATGCGGCTACATCGATTGTATTTCACAAGTGGCCGGTACTTTGGTTACCAGCATCATCATAAACTAGATTGAGATAGATTTGCTAACAAAAATGAAGTGACTACAATTGAAAGTGAACTCCTAGCAAATAGGTATACCGATTTAGGTATACCGAAAACATATACAAATGGTTACAGTTGGTGCGAGACGAGCACATCAGTGCACTTTTATGGAGTGTCATGGGAGAAACAAAAAAGTCCCTGATAACAATATTATCAAGAACTTAAGTGGTGTAGCAGGGGGGAGATTTGAACTCCCGACGCCCGGCTTATGAAGACTGTAAATAGTTTCTCTATACCTTATAATATTAACTACTTACTGCACCTCGTAGTTTGAGGGTATACCGAAATAGGTATACCGAGGAGGTTATTTTTTATAACCTGAACCTTCTCAATGTTAACCAAATATCCACCCTAGCCGGTCCAACACATTCCAATTGACCAACTTCTTGGAGCTTCTTTATGATACGTTCTATAGTACAGGTAGTAACGTCATTGGTAGACACAAGGGACTTAAAATCCCTCG
>JABIFG010000057.1 GCA_018650795.1 Fidelibacterota bacterium | reverse complement strand
CTGGCAATCCTACGTGAGCAGGAAGGCATCGCAGCAGACATGCTGGCTCAATTCAGTATTGATTATGAGATCGTACGTGATGAGATGGAGTTTTCCCCTGAAGCTGGTGGTCGTGAAACTGACTCAGGCAAAGGAAAGCCACAGAGTAAAACACCTGCCCTGGATCATTTTGGTCGGGATATGACTGCTTTAGCCAGA
Source organism: Fidelibacterota bacterium (assembly GCA_018650795.1). Taxonomy (GTDB): domain Bacteria; phylum Fidelibacterota; class UBA8477; order UBA8477; family JABMPR01; genus JABMPR01. The sequence goes on along the minus strand of JABIFG010000057.1, from coordinate 6,392 downwards.
GCTGGTAAGTTGGACCCAGTCATTGGAAGGGACAAAGAAATCGAAAGAGTCGCCCAGATTCTATCCAGGCGAAAGAAGAATAATCCAGTTCTTATCGGCGAACCTGGGGTTGGTAAAACGGCTATCGCTGAGGGTCTGGCACTGAGGATTATCGGCAAGAAAGTCCCACGTATTCTACTCAGTAAACGTTTGGTCTCACTTGATCTAGCTGCTTTAATAGCAGGAACCAAGTATCGTGGCCAGTTTGAAGAAAGAATGAAGGCCGTTACAGCAGAACTTGAAAAGAGCGACGAAATCATTCTTTTCATTGATGAGCTCCATACTATCGTGGGAGCTGGGGCGGCCAGCGGATCGATGGATGCCAGTAATATGTTCAAACCTGCCTTAGCCAGGGGAGACTTACAGTGCATTGGCGCCACAACCCTTGATGAGTTTCGAAAATATGTAGAGAAAGATGGTGCCTTGGAGCGTCGCTTTCAAAAAGTCAAGGTTGAACCACCCTCAAGAAAAGAGACACTGCAGATTTTACACGGATTGAAAGATCGCTATGAGGCTCATCATAATGTTCAGTACAGCGATGAAGCTCTGGAAGCATCAGTTTCATACTCGAGTCGCTATATCCAGGACAAGTTTCATCCGGACAAAGCTATAGATGTGATGGATGAAGCAGGTGCCAGAGTTCATTTAGCCAATGTGGACATACCTGAAAACATTGTTCAATTGGAAGCGGATTTAGATAATCTACGTATTCGAAAAGAAGATGTGGTTCGCAATCAGGAATTTGAATTGGCTGCCTCATTGAGAGATGATGAAAGGAATCTTACCAAGCAATTGGAAGAAGCCAACGAAGAGTGGAGCACCGCTATGAAGATTGATCCTCCACTGGTCAAAATCGTTGATATAGCAGAAGTCGTATCTCTGATGACTAGCATTCCAATCCAGGATGTGGCCGAGAGCGAAGCTGAGAGGCTGCTGAAGCTTGAATCTGAAATGACCAAGCATCTGGTAGGTCAAGAACATGTCATCAAGGCTATGGCCAAAGCGCTGCGTCGTGCGCGTAGTGGTTTCCGTGATCCCAGAAGACCCATTGGATCCTTCTTATTTTTGGGACCCACTGGTGTTGGTAAGACCGAGCTGGCAAAAGTGTTGGCCAAGTATATCTATCAGAATGAGAAAGCCCTCATCAAGATGGATATGTCGGAGTATTCTGAACGTTTTAATGTTAGTCGTCTGATTGGTGCTCCTCCCGGGTATGTTGGATATGAAGAAGGTGGTACCCTCACGGAGGCGGTGCGCCGCAATCCCTATAGTGTCGTGCTCTTTGATGAAATTGAAAAAGCTCATCCGGAAGTATACAACATGCTTTTACAGATCATGGATGAAGGCCAACTAACTGATAGTCTGGGTCATACAGTTGATTTTAAGAACTGTATCATGATTATGACTTCAAATCTTGGAATAAAGAACCTTACTCAGCCAGGAATTGGCTTCAATCGTAAAGATCACCAGTCTGTACTTGAGGATCAACGATCCAAAATAAACAAAGAGATGAAGGAAACTTTCAAACCTGAGTTTATCAATCGTCTAACAGATTCATTTGTCTTCAACTCGCTGGTACGCAAGGATTTAATTAAAATTGTTGACCTGATCCTAGAGGACGTGAGCAACTATGCCAACGAAAAGAATGTCAATATTAAATTAAGTCCCGCCGCTAAGGCTCTGATTGTTGATCAGGAGATTGAAACTGAATACGGAGCTCGTCCATTGCGACGGATTATTCAGAACCTGATTGAAGATAAGATTGCCGAAATGACCCTCAAAGGTGAGGTGAAAACTGATTCAACCGTTTCGGTTTCAGTCAAAAGCAAAGTCCTTGCCTTTCGTGTGACCAAATTAAGCAGGAAAAAGTCATCTAAACCTGAGGCTTCACTGAATCACGAGTGAGATCTAGCTTGATCCCTTTGAATCCAGTCATTGTAATCCCGGTCTATAACGGCCGGGATTCTGTTTTAAGGCTTGTCCAACAGATTAAGAGTATTGTTGATTATTCTATAATAGTTATTGATGATGGATCGACAGATGGGACCAGACCGGAAGATTTTATGGATGTGGCCTATTTGAAGCATCCTGAGAACAGAGGCAAGGGCGCTGCTTTGAAAACTGGGCTGAATCTGGCAAAAGAAGCAGGTTTTGACCATGCCATTACACTGGATGCAGACGGTCAACATGATCCACATGCGATAACTAGTTTTTTGAGTAGAGTGCAGAAGCAGCCTGGCGCTCTTGTGGTGGGGATGCGCAATTTGATTACGGAGGGCATGCCCTTTCACCGTAAGCTTTCAAATAATATCACCAGTTTAATATTATCATTAAGAACCTCGTTACGAGTGCGAGATAGTCAGGTAGGTTATCGTTGTTATCCATTGATAGATAGACGCTTATGGGATTCTATTGAAGATGGCTTCCAGTTCGAATCAGCTGTCTTTTTTAATGCTGCAAAACTAAAAATCCCCTTAGACTGGCAACCCATCCCAGTTATATATGGGTCGGAGGAGAGTCACATGAATCTTCTCCTTGATACTTTGAGATTTATTAGGACCTTTTTCAGGAGTTTTAAGTGGTAGATTCAGTTCTTCATTTTTTTCAAGAGTTTATTCAGGATCCGCGTTGGATCACTTTTTTATTGGCCATGACCCCAATTGGAGAACTCAGAGTCGCTTTACCCTGGGGAATTACCTTTGGTGATATGCAATGGTATGATGCTTTTCTGTGGGCTGTGGCAGGTAATTTTATGATTTCTATTCCAATTCTACTGTTATTGGGACCTATTTCAAAATTCCTCATGCGCTGGTCTATTGGTGAGAAGTTTTTCAATTGGTTGTTTGCCAGGACTCGTCGTAAGGGCAAGATGATCGAAACATGGGAATTCCTGGGCTTGGTCATATTTGTGGGAATCCCTTTACCAGTAACCGGTGCGTGGACCGGGGCTGCAGCAGCCTTTCTGTTTGGATTGTCTTACCGAAAATCCTTCCTGGCCATCTTTTCCGGTCTCATTATGAGTGCTACCATCGTTACTATTATCACCACGACTGGTGTGAAACTATTTGGATAATCCATGCAATGGGGAAATCCACAATTATCCTTTTGCTAACAGGGATTGAGAATGATATACTATCGCGCTTTTAGGGCATTTCGGGGTGTGGCGCAGCCCGGTAGCGCGCTTCGTTCGGGACGAAGAGGTCGGAGGTTCAAATCCTCTCACCCCGACAGGTGAATTTTTGCAGCGCGGATTTGAGTCCGCGCTTTTTATTTAAATGAGGTAGTTTATGGCAGAACGGTATCCATTTGATCAGATTGAGTCGAAATGGCAGAAACATTGGGATGAGAATAAGACTTTCAAGGCTCTTGATCACCTCACAGATAAGCCCAAATACTATATTTTAGATATGTTCCCGTATCCCTCAGGTGCTGGACTACATGTGGGTCATCCTGAAGGGTATACAGCAACTGATATGTTGGCCAGATATAAACGGATGCGTGGTTTTAATGTGCTCCACCCAATGGGATGGGATGCTTTTGGCTTGCCAGCAGAACAATACGCCATCGAAACCGGAACCCCTCCAGCCATAAAGACGGCTGAGAATATTGCCACATTCAAACGTCAGATAAAATCCCTGGGCTTTTCATATGATTGGGACCGTGAAATAAATACTACGGATGAAGCCTACTATAAGTGGACACAGTGGATATTTCTACAATTATACAAAAAAGGATTGGCCTACGAAGCAGAAGTGGCGGTGAACTGGTGTCCTGAGTTGGGTACAGTGTTGGCCAATGAGGAAGTTATCAATGGCAAATCTGAACGCGGTGGTCATCCTGTAGTCAGAAAACCCATGCGACAATGGATGTTAAAGATTACCGAGTATGCAGAACGTCTGCTTTCTGATCTGGATGATCTGGATTGGTCAGAGTCTATTAAGGATATGCAGCGTAACTGGATTGGTAAAAGTGAAGGGGCAGAGGTCACATTCCCTGTTAGCGGTCATGACTTATCCCTTGATGTGTTTACTACACGTCCAGATACCCTGTTTGGTGCAACATATATGGTTATAGCGCCTGAACATCCCTATGTAAAGGAAATAACTGTCACAGAGCAGCAGGCTGATGTAGAAGCGTATGCAATTAAAGCTGGATATAAGAGCGACTTGGATAGAACCGAACTAGCCAAGGACAAATCTGGTGTATTTACGGGTGCATATGCCGTCAATCCTGTCAATGATGAATTGATACCTATCTGGGTTAGCGATTATGTTTTAATGAGTTATGGTACTGGAGCCATTATGGCCGTGCCAGCGCATGATACCAGAGATTACGAGTTTGCTAAGGCCTTCGATCTACCTATCCTTGAGGTTGTTTCTGGTGGAGATATCAGCGTGGAAGCTTTTACACAAATAGAAGATGGATTTATGATCAACTCTGCAACTGCAGATAGAAGTTTTTCCATCAATGATTTAAAACCATCGGAAGCGATTGACAAAACAGGTGAATGGTTGGAGTCTACGGGCAAAGGTCATGTGACTGTGAACTATAAACTGAGGGATTGGTTGTTTTCTCGACAGAGATACTGGGGAGAACCCATACCTATCTTACATGACGAGAATAGTGTTATCCCTCTGTCCGATAGTGACTTACCACTTACACTTCCAGTGTTGGAGCGTATCAAACCCTCTGGGACAGGGGAGAGTCCTTTGGCAAATGCAAAGGAGTGGCTAAACGTAGTTGACCCGACGACCGGTAAAGTTTATGTCCGGGAAACTAACACGATGCCGCAGTGGGCTGGATCCTGTTGGTACTATTTGAGATTTATCGATCCTCACAATAGCGATCAGGCATGGGACCTGGAAAAAGAGAAGTATTGGATGCCAGTAGATCTGTATGTAGGAGGGGCTGAACATGCTGTCCTGCATTTGCTGTATGCCCGGTTCTGGCATAAGGTTTTATTTGATTTAGGCTATGTTTCAACAACGGAACCCTTTCAAAAATTGGTAAATCAGGGTATGATACTGGGTATGGATGGTGAAAAAATGTCCAAATCCAGGGGTAATGTTATCAATCCTGATGAGGTTGTAGCTCAATACGGTGCTGATACAATGCGTTTATATGAGATGTTCATGGGGCCACTGGAACGCTCAAAACCTTGGAATACCAGCGGTATAGAGGGTGTTTACCGCTTTCTAAGCCGCTTGTGGAGACATTTTGTTGATGAAAATGGTAATATTGTTGAATTGAGTGATGTTAAGCCTGACAAAGAGACCTTAACCTTGATGCACGCAAGTATTAAAAAGGTAGGTAACGACCTGGAAGGATTGGCTTTTAACACCGGAATATCACAATTAATGATCTTTTTAAATCATTTACGCTCTCTGGAGTTGGTTCCAAAACAAGCGCTTGAGGTCTTTCTTACACTTTTAAATCCTTTTTCACCTCATATAGCTGAAGAGATTTGGCAGCTATTGGGTCATGAGAATGAATTGGTCTATACAAAGTGGCCAGAATATGATGAGCAGCTCCTTGTAAAGGACATGGTCAAGCTTGCTGTTCAGGTGAATGGTAAGGTAAGAGCTCAGATTGAAGTAGAGGTGGATGCTGATAAAGATGTAATCCTCAAATTGGCTCATGATCAGAATTCAGTGCAACAACACACTGAGGGAAAAACCATCATCAAAGAAATCGTGGTACCAAACCGGATTGTAAATATCGTTGCGAAGTAACTGACTATAAAGAAATAAGGTAAGGAGGGTAGTGATACCCTTTTTACATATTTATATAACTCGACATAATATATATTAACACGTTATTATGGTGTATTTTAGCTTTTTGAGGTGTAAAGCATTTCTAATGGGATCTCTCCAATTCATGCATCCTTGTGATTAGGCCTTCAGAAGTTTCATTTGTGTATGATGTTTTAAGGTATTGCATCAATCCTGTTATCTGACTCACCAAGGTTTTTATGGACCTTGCCAGCGATAATAGTTTATTACATTGTGAACTACTTTAACATATTTTGCCAAATAATTATTAACAGTCCTCGAGATTGCTTCTCAGCTAGTACTCGACTATCCAATGTTGTTAGGACAATACACGCTTATCCACTCATACGACTTTCTTTTACTTAAATAAAATGTGGTAGCTACCAAAGTTGAATTGGGATAATGATATACAACGAATCAATCAGAGGAAAACTATGCCAATTCTTATGGGAATATAATATTGCCATGACTTAGGCCGCTGTTTATATTCGCCGCGCTTTAAGCTTTTTGCCGGGTGGTGAAATGGTATCACTAAGGTCTCTGGTTCCTTCATTGGGGGTTCGAATCCTCCCCCGGCAACGT
>JABIFG010000056.1 GCA_018650795.1 Fidelibacterota bacterium | reverse complement strand
CCAGCTGCTATCGGTCTCTCATATTCACTCATTGATCGATTCGAGCTCATGGGGGGCTTTCAGATCGAATCTGCAGATCCTGATATGCGAATTCATCCTTCAGCTGGCTTTACAACAGATTGGTCAAATTTCACATTTGGTTATTCCATATATCAATTGAATCATACTCTGGGTGCACGTCACTTCATCTCCCTCTTCTGGAATTATTAGCCATGGATAAACAGAGCATCATAAAAAGTTTTGAAACGCATGTCTCTGCAGGCAAGGCCGCCTTTTTTAAAAAATATGGAATGGACTTTGTCATGGGTCAGCGGGATGGTGCCTGGATTCATGATATGGATGGGAATAAACGACTCTTCAATTGTCACTCCAACGGGGGTGTCTTCAACCTGGGCCATCGTAATCAGGAAATAATCGACACCCTTCGTTCTGCACTGGATGATTTGGATATTGGCAACCACCATTTTATGAGTCAGGAGCGGTCTGCTCTGGCTCAACAAATTACTAGTACCATGCCGGATGATTTAAATGTCTGCATTTTCAGTGTCGGGGGTGGTGAAGCCGTTGATCTGGCCCTCAAGTTGGCCTGTGGACATACTGGACGCTCAAAAATTATTTCGGCCACCGGTGGTTTTCATGGACATACCGGTCTGGCCCTCACTGTCGGTGATGCACAGTATCGTGATGCCTTTGGCATCGATGCAACCAACAAACTTCAAGTCCCCTTCAATGATGCAGAAGCCCTGGCGCATGCTCTGGATTCTGATGTAGCCGCAGTCATTCTGGAAACCATTCCGGCTACCCTGGGCATGGTCATGCCTGAGGATGGCTATCTTGAAAAAGTCCGAGCATTGTGTGATACCAACGGAACCTTGCTCATTATGGATGAGATTCAATCTGGTCTGGGACGCACAGGTAAACTGTGGGCTTTTGAGCATGCCGGGATTACCCCTGACATGGTGGTCATTGGTAAAGGACTTTCTGGTGGAATTTATCCTATTGCAGCTACCATAATTCGGGAACCACTGGATACCATATTTCAAAATGATCCATTTATCCATATATCAACTTATGGTGGTTCAGAGCTGGGGTGTCGGGTCGCCCATAAGGTGATTCAGATATCAGGTGACACCATTTTTCTGGATCGGGTTCAGGAAGCAGGACAGAAGGTTCGAGAAGGTCTTGAAGTCATCCTGGAGAAATATCCAAGATTCTTTACCGGTATACGGCAGAATGGTCTCATGATTGGTCTGGAGTTGCGTGATGAATATGGGGGTCCCGCATTGACAAAAGCAGCTTACGATCAGGACCTGCTCCTGGTATATGCCAACAATGATACTTCAGTGAGTCAATTTTTACTGCCTCTCACCATTACGAATGAAGAAATAGACCTGGTCATGGATAAACTTGACAAGGCCATGAATGCTGCCCGCAAGCTGCGTACTGCTCTTATCGCAAAAGAGAAGAGCAATGGCATTCTCAAGCGTTTCTCTGGAAAGAAGGCTTAGATGCTTGATCAGGATATACTCCAGAAATTTGAGAATGGTCTTGATCCCCAAGATCCAACTGCTTCCTCAATTCCATGTGAGATACTGGGCTATGGTGAAATATCCTGCGTCCTGCAAATTAACAATGATACACTAATTGCGGCCAAACGCATGCCGCTCTTTGCCAGTAGCTCTGCTGCTGAGAAATATGCAGCCGATTATAGAAAATATTGTGAGCGCCTAAGAACAGCCGGTTTATTGGTACCTGAAGATTCTACCAGCATCGTCAACGGTCATGGTGGCATTAGCGTACTCTATATTCTCCAAAAACAGCTCCCTCCCTCCCGTTTTTTCCACAAATTAATTCATTCCCAGGATGCTGAAGAGCTGGAGGCGATGATTCAAAGGATTGTTGCAGAAATTGAAAAAGTCTGGACATATAACTCAGAAAATGATCCCAATATAAAATTAGCCATTGACGGTCAATTGTCGAACTGGGTCTTGTTGGAATCTGGTGAGATGGCCTACATTGACACAAGTACACCTCTCATGCTGGAGAATGGCAGAGAAAAGCTCGATCCTGAGCTCCTCATACAAAGCGCACCCTCTTTTCTACGCTGGCTCATCCGTTGGCAATTTCTAGATGATGTCATGACGCGATATTATGATCGTCGGCTCGTCTATACTGACTTAATTGCAAATCTTTTTAAGGAACAGTCTCCTGACCTGGTTGATAGCTGGATTAAGGTCATTAACACCAGCACAACAAACAAAATGGATGCTCTGGAAAAGCAGGAAATTGAAGCCTACTACAAAGAGGATAAACTCATCTGGAGACTCTTCCTCGGCTTGAGAAGAATTGATCGCTTTATTAAAAATAAACTCCTGGGACAACGCTATGAATTTGTCCTGCCTGGCAAAATCAAACGCTAGGGGAAAGCATAAGTTATGTGTGACACCTTTGTAGCCCTGCCTTCTGTAACTAAAGATGGAAGTATGATCTTTGGGAAAAATAGTGATCGTGAGGCAGCTGAGGTTCAACTTCTGGAGTATCATCCTGAATGTCGTCATGATCCCAGCGATGTGGTTGATTGCACTCACATGAATATCCCACAGGTGGAAGAAACCCATGCCGTACTCATTAGTCGTCCTTTCTGGATGTGGGGAGCTGAAATTGGAGCAAATGACCGAGGTGTGGTCATTGGAAACGAGGCTGTATTCACAAAAATGCCTGTACAAAAAGAGGGCGGTCTTACTGGCATGGATCTATTGCGTTTGGCTTTGGAAAGACGCAGTTCTGCCCGGGGTGCTCTGGAGACTATCACCGAATTGTTGGAGAAATATGGGCAGGGGGGCAACTGCGGTTACAAGAACAAGTCCTTTTATTATCATAACAGTTTTCTTATCGCCGACCCCAATGAAGCCTGGGTTTTAGAAACTGCTGGACATCTATGGGTAGCTAAAAAGGTAGAAGACTACTATGCCATCAGTAATGGTCTGACCATCGGGAATGATTTTGATCTCATGCATGAAGATTTGATCTACACAGCACTGGAAAAGGGTTGGATCAAGAAGAAGGCTGATTTCCATTTTGCCAACTGTTACTCGGATACTTTTTATACGAAATTTTCTGCATGTGCTACTAGACAATCTCGATCGCACGAAATGTTGAGGACAAAAAATTATTCACTGACAGATGCATTTGCTCATTTACGAGATCACGGAGAAGGTTCCTATCGGCCTGATAATCACTTTCTGATGAACCATGTCTGTGCCCATGCCGGAGCCAGTCCTGCCAGACAGGCGTCGCAATCCACAGCTTCATTTGTGGCTCATTTGACCCAGGATAAAGAAACCTACTGGGCAACTGCCACATCCAGCCCGTGTACATCCATTTTCAAACCAATCTGGTTTGGTGATGATCCGCTCCCAACATCATTTGCAGGTGAAAACCTGGAGAAATTTGATGAAGATATTTTCTGGTGGCATCATGAGGAACTCCATCGTCAGATATTGCTCGATTTTGAACATCGAAATACACTGGTGAGACGAGAGTTTGAAGTATTAGAAAATCGCTGGCTGAAAGAATCTGAAAATCTGGGTGCAGCTAAGCAGGCTGCCCTGACTGCCGAGGCATTTAGTCTGGAACGGGAAACTGCTGATGCCCTTATCGCCATGCTGGAAACTGAAAGCGTAGAGCTTAAACCTCATTTTCCATATAGAAGGTTCTGGAAGAAACAGAACAGCCTGGTCAATTTGACTCTTAAATAATTTTCCTAAATGTCGCAGAGTCAATCGGACATTGAGGATTCATAATCGGGACTGTCAGTATGAATCGAACCTGATTATATGGAGTCCTCCCCCAGCCTCGCCATCAGGTGGAATCTCAAAAGTAAAAGAGGATAACTTTTTTACCCGAAGCGTTTTCGTCTTTTGTTCATCTGGCCAAAGGACAGTCGTTTTAATTTTTCCCCTCCTTATATGAATTCCCAGATCCTCAACACTCAGATTCACAGTGATCTTCTTGGTTTCATTGCCAGGATTGCCTGCGATTAATATGGCACGTTCACCATTAGTAAGGATATATGGGGTGGGAAGATCTTCGCCAACCAACACTTCGACTGATTTAAAATGCAAAGCCTCATCATCTTTATCAATTCCATGCATGAGATCGCTGTGTTGATTACGGATTTCTATCATCCGCTTAACATCTTTGAGCATAGCCTGACTACCAGGGTTCTCCAATTGATCCCATTGTAACCAGGATGCGTATAACCAACGACCCGTTCCAGGATCACCCTTTCCGAAGAGACCGGGTGTGTGACGTGGAAGGGGGACATATTGGGCATCGAACTCTTCTCCACTCATAAATAAAGGAATGGCTGGAGCAAAAAGTGTGGAATACCCAAATACATAGCGGCTGCCCCTGACTGTGTACGGGTTTTGATCCAAGGGGAATCCATCCCACCCACAATCATGACAACTCGGTGCAATAATGCGAAATCTATCACCGGGCAAGGGATCACCCCCACTCACTTTTAAGCCACCTTCAACTTTTTCAACTGCCAGTTTCCAGCCACTGCCCTCTGTTTGCCAGTGCCAGCTTCGCTCCGGTGAAAAAAGGCGAATATGGGTATAATCCCGATCCGGGTCCACGCCCCTTAGATACCAATTCCAGTCAGGATCTCCTTCCTTTTCATATTCCCACCTACCAACGACATCTTCACCCAGTCCCAAATATTCAATATCCTGGTCCGTCTGGGGTGTGTTGTCAAAAACCAGAGTCTCTTCTGCATACTTAATTTCGCAATTAAATCTAATTGTTGACCCGGTAAAATCTCTGGCTCTCAAATCCTCCATCGCGGCCAGGTCATTAAGTGCTGCATGCTGATCTATGCGACCTTTGCGAATATCATATAGCATAATGTCTCTCTGACTGGCATGACTGACATCTTCATTACCACTTTCGCCTAGAATAAAGATCGGTTTTCCGGCTTCTGAGCAACGCTTTTTTATCTCCTCCCATAGATCTGGACGATGGAGCCCCATATCACAACGAAATCCATCCACACCCCAATCTAAAACTGCCTGAGTCCACATCTGGACCCACCATTCATCCAGATCAGGATGATCACCCTCCCAATCGTAGTCAATCATCCCCCACGACCCTCCCTTGAACCAATCGGGATGATCTTTAATGATCTTGCTGTACTCCATGACCCCGTGCTCAATTGTATCCAGAATGATTCTAATTCCTCTGGTATG
>JABIFG010000055.1 GCA_018650795.1 Fidelibacterota bacterium | reverse complement strand
GGGAAAACCTCACCGTAACCAAGGCAGAGATCGAGGCGGGAAGTGTCTCTTTTGAGGCCGGTTCTGGCGATTCGATCGGTACGACCACTATTCGTGCCAATGTCACCACTAAATATCTCAATGCTGAGGGCTCAGCGGCAGCAGATGTAATCGGCTTTACCGATGACTACATTACCAATACCCTCGATACGACAACTTATTATGATTTCTCAGGCTCAGACTGGATAGAAGGTAAAGGTGGCGACGATACCCTCTATGGTGGGGCCGGTGCAGATACCCTCAAGGGGGGTAAAGGCGATGATATCCTTTATGGGGGTGCAAACCGTCCAGTAGACAGCAAAACCACCTGGGACCCCAATGGCATGAACGGTTTTGATGTTGCTGAATTTGTGGGTGATGCCAGCCGCTATACCATCACATTCTATGCTGCTGATGATACAGTGGTATCCAGTGCCTCAGAAGCAACCTATGCGCAGGTTATGGATAGCAAGCCTGATGATAAAAAAGGGGAGGGCACCGATACACTGTACGGCATTGAGGTGCTCCGCTTCGGTGATAAAGAGATTAATCTCGAAGTACTCTCTGAAAAAGATTTCTATTACGACTGGGAGAGCGGTCTTGAAGTGGTGCGTGGTACCCGTTGGAAAGGTACGGATTGGGATGACACCATCACAGGCACGGTGCTGAGAGATGAAGTCAATGGTGGTGCAGGGGATGACATCATTACCACTGGAGCAGGGGGTGACTGGATAGAGGGTGGAGAGGGCAATGACACCATTGATGGTGGTGCAAATGGCACCTCGGGCAATAGCTGGGATGATAATGACACAGTCTACTTTGATGCGGCGCAATCTCGCTTTAAGATTACCAAGAATGAAGATGACTCCATCACAGTTCGTGACAAACTGACCAAAGAGTTTGGTGGTTTGGGTACAGATACCCTGACTGGAATTGAACGTTTGCAATTCAGTGAGAGTGAACTGGATCTGGCGGTCAACTTCCAGGCAGATAGTGGCTGGCAGAACTACGTCAATGGCACCCAATTTAATGACGTGATCGATGCTGATGCACTGGCTGACGCGGCTGCAGGTATGGCTGAGGGGGGAATCCGTCTCGCCTCAGATACCATTACCTTGACGGATGTTGGTGATCAGAGTGATCGCTCCGTTGAGCTTTCAACACAGTTCGATACAGAGACAGGTACGTTGACGATCGGTGTGGGTTCAGGCACTGATTCAGGTTACTACGATGGAGGGACAGGCACTCCGCAATATAATGGTACGCCTCCCACGATCAACCTGGCTGGGGTTCTGGGTAGCAGTGAGACCCACAATCCTGAAACAGAGTCCTTTATGGATTTTGATGGGGAGGACCCACAACCCGAGACAATAGATGGTGTCTATGTGGCCACTGTGTATAGTGATAATGGAGAAGTTACTCACTACTATAATACCTCTGGGGGCAACCTACCTGACACCTTTGAGCAGTTTGACGTAGAGGGGGAATTTATTGTTGCTGGTGCGTTTACCATTGATCAGGCAACAGGAGAGTTCACCAAGAGCTGGGAGGGAATAGATGGGAGTGAGTCCATTACAGGGCGTCTGGCATTCTCCGATGCAGATGAGATTGTCGGATTCTATATGCCGATGGATGATGCCAATAATGATCCAAACGAGGACCCTAATTACGATCCAAACAACGATCCAAACAACGATCCAAACAACGATCCAAACAACGATCCGAATAATGATTCTGGATCTCAAAGTGAGCAACAGTCTGTCTCAGCGGTAGAGCTCGACCTGAGCAACCTGCGCGCACTGGTAGACCGAGATAGTGGTACTAATGGTACGGCACCAGCACTCAAGATCGACTTAGGTAGCATTGCCAGTGCTGCGGCGGTTACAGAGGGAAGTTTCACTGTAACGGTTACTCGTGATGCTGATACGACCAACAATGTAGAGAGCTTCAGCGCCTCAATGACCATTGCGGCTGAATTGGATACCACAGGGAGTGAGGCAGATCTGGTTATCCCTGACCAGACGGTCTCCATTACTGCCGATCTTGGTGGAGATGGTGGTGTTACCTTTGGGGTTGCCAATGCGGCGACAGATACGATCGCCTTGGTAGCCGGTGAGAATGATACAACTACCTTAGAGCTGAAGCTGGTTGACCTGTTAGCCAAAGTAAGTGGTGGCCTCAACCAATCAGGGCTGGATGACTTGTTGACTGAAGGTGGGCAGTTTAGTGTTGAATTGACTCATTCAGGGTTCAGTCTCTATACCAAAACGGGAGAAGCTGTTGATACCATCGCGATGGAGCTGCTGTTAACCGATAACGTCACTCAACAAGGGGTTGAAGAAGGTCAGGATTTTAACAACAGCTGGGGCAATAATCTTTATCGTGACTGGATTGATGCGGGAGATGGCGATGATATCGTCTACGGAGGTCTCGGTGGGGACAGTATTCGTGATGGTGCCGGCAATGACTTCTATGACGGTGGTGAGAACGGCAATACAGGAGATAGCTGGAATGATAATGACCGGGTAGAATTTTCCGGTAAGCTCAAACGTTATGAAATTGATCTGGTTAGCTATGACAATGTTACTGAGGCTGTTCAAGAGGCAATTGATGCGCGTTATGCGTCAGATGAGCGCCCAGATACAATCATCAAGGTCAAAGATAAATTGCCAAATGCAAGTGATGGTGATGGTACCAACTTCCTGGTCAATATTGAGCAGATTCAGTTCTATGATGAGTGGGTCAATTTAGGGATTCAAGTCAACCAGTGGCAACCTTGGGATCCGGCTAACTTCGATCCTGAGTCTGACTGGGTAGGTGAGAATTACTTTACTGGCGGTATTCTGGATGACACCATTGATGTACGAGACTACTCGGATGAGACATGGCTCTCTAACCGCAACTGGATGGACGGAGGTGAAGGGGATGATCACCTAATAGGGGATTC
>JABIFG010000054.1 GCA_018650795.1 Fidelibacterota bacterium | reverse complement strand
TCTAAATATCGTATCCATCACTGTCCCATCCACCCACTTCACCACACCAATTGGTTCATCTGTGAGTTTTGGCTTCTGGGGTGTGCCACCAATCAGATCATCAATTTCAGCCTTGAGCTCCTGGATGGTACGAATAGGCAAGCCGCTATTCTTGGTTGCCTCAATTAAATCTGTTCGCAAGGGGTTGATGGCAATCCCACGTTCAGTGACAATCACATCAACCAGCTCTCCTGGACCCACCAGCGTAGTTACTTCATCCACAATAACAGGGATACGGTCACGGAAAGCCGGTATAGGTAAAATGGTGCATTTGCTAAACAGACAATTCTGCCACCCACCAATTCCATGGAGCATCTGTCCATCAGAATGTGTTACTACATTAGCATTAAAATTCACATCCACTTCAGTAGCACCTAAAACAACAGCGTCCAGCAATGAGGCAAAGTTGCCCTTCCCGTGCCAGTTATAACTGGTGAAAGGTGATGTGTTCACATGACCTTCATTTTCACGCATAGATCTCACGCCCTCAAGGTCAAAGGTCTGTCCATCCAGGATATAGTCAGTGAGCCCTTCTTCCAGCATTTCTACGAGGTATTTGGTGGATCCACCGCGAACGAAACGTGCCTTAACGCCGGCTTCTATCATCATCTCCTTTAGGTAGATGGCGAAAGCCAGGGCAGTCCCTCCTGCGCCAGCTTGAAAACTGAATCCGTCCTGCATAATTCCAGCTGCCTGAACAAATTTTGCGGTGAGCTCAGCAATGTATAGACGATCAGGCGATTTGGTCAGTTGAGTGGTACCTGAAACAATCTTTTCCGGTTCTCCAACCTTATCCAGAACAACGACATAATCCACATTCTGTCCTTGAATTTGCCAGGGATAACAGGGGAAGGGCACAAGGTTATCAGTCACAATAATCACCTTGTCTGCATACATGGAATCAGCCAGACCAAAGCCTAAAAGTCCACAAGCGGAGGGTCCCCGGTCTCCAGTGGCGTTTCCCATGGGATCAGCTGTTGGTGCGGCAAGTACAGCGATATCAATATGTACGTCACCATCCTGAATCGACTGCCAGCGACCTCCATGAGACCGTAAAACAGCTAAACCGTCCATTTTTCCCTGAGAAGCGTACTTGCCCAGGGGTCCATTCAGCGAGCCCTCAATGTGATGAATCAGACCACTATCCATATGTTTAGTCATGGGGGCATGGCAGGGAAAGGCGGCACTGGGAAACCACATCAAACCCTTAGTGCCCATTTCCTCGGCAGCATCAAAGACCTGATTCATTACAAGGTCACCATTCCGAAAATGATGATGTGAAGAAATAGTCATACCGTCTTTGAGTCCAGCCAGTTCAAGAGCTTCTTTGATAGATCCAACTACCTTATTTCCGTCACTGGGATAATCGGTACAGGAAGAAATCGGGGGAGCAGCTTTACGACCTTCCGGCTTATAGCCATCCACGCCTTGAAAAGGAACTTGTGGTTTTCCGTTGACTTCAGTGGGCACCATCCGTCCCGCTGCATTTTTTACTAATTCATATTTTTTATTCATGTTAATCCTTTTTTACCACAGAGAGCGTGAAGTACGCAAAGAGTTTTTGTGTAATGCGCCTAAAAGCTATTCACAACGCTTACAATACCTCTGCGCTCTTTGCGTCCTCTACGGTTTAACGATAGAACGATTAATCTAATTCTTTCCAGTTTTCTACAAGCAAGCCTGTATCAACCGCCATGCGGATGGTTCGTTCTGCACGCTTGACAACAGGAGGATCTATCATCTTGGAACCTACAGCTACTACGCCAAGACCCTTTGCTTCAGCTTCATCGGCAGCGACAATGATTCGCTTTGCTTTCAATATTTCGGCTTCGGCTGGTGCAAATTCTTCATGGATTGGTTTGATCTGACGGGGGTGAATACAACCCATACCATCAAAGCCCATAGATTTAGTCACGCGTACAGATTCTCTTAAAGCTGCTTCGTTACTCACATCGCTAAAGACAGTATCAATAGGTTGAATTCCGGCAGCCCGGGCAGCATTCACCAGCATGGAGCGGGCAAAGAACGACTCCTTGCCTTCCAGGGTACGCTGAGTCCCAATATCAGCAGTGTAATCTTCCAGCCCCATAGCCAGGCCTACATTATTATTACTGGCTGTAGCAATTTCGTAGGCATTCAGCACACCTCTGGCACTTTCAAGGATGGGCATATAGTATATTTTTTGCTTGAGCCCCTGTTCTTTTAGAATTGCCTGGACCTTGGCTTCCATGGCAATGACCTGATCAGCGGTTTCAGCCTTAGGCAATAGAATGGTATGTACATTATGAGGGACAATGGCTTCCAGATCCTGCATGCCCAGTTCACCCTGGTTAATTCTGACCATACGCTCAGCACCAAAAAAATCCAGTGTACGCAGGGCATTCCTCACAATATGTCTGGCAGCGTCCTTCTCGGCTGGTGGAACTGAATCTTCAAGATCCAGAATAATGCAATCTGGTTGGTGGATTCCGGCATTCAAAAAAAGTTTTGGCTGATTGCCTGGTAGATAGAGACGACTGCGACGGAACCGTCCAAAGCTTGTTCCATACTGAGCGTGTGTTTTGAATTCTGGCAACACTTCAACATTTGTTTCAGGATGAGCTCTTTTGACCACGGTCTCAATTTGAGCCATCATCACAAACGGTAGCGCTCCAAAGTCTTTGATTTCCACATCTCCTGTGGTAATCCCCAGCTTGGCGAAAGTACTTTCTGCCAGATCACGAATTGTTTTTGAAAACAGGACATCAACTTTGCTTTCAATCTCAATTTTGAGTGCTTTTGGACCGGGTTTATAAAACACCTGGCAATCAGATTTTATGCGTGTCCCCAGAGGGCCTGCCTGAAACATCTTACTCATTGTCGCTTCACCTTAAACAAAGGGTTAAAGGTCATTTTTTCGTTTCTGTCATAAGACGATTCGACAAAGAATATTTGTCGAATTTGGATGGCAAATATACTCGCCAAAATCAACCCCTTCAACCATTACCGAACGGTCAATAATAAATATTTTGATACGAACAAACCACAAAGAGAAACCTTTGTCTTGCGCAGATTTGTACAAGAGAAGTTGATGTCTACTGGGAGAGCAACTCCAGAATCTTCAGGTTGGCCCTTGGAAAGGCAAAATCTTTGAGCTCATTCATTAAAACCCAGCGATTTTCAGAGGCGGCATGTGTTTGTGCTTCACCCTCAATCCAGTCACAAAACCAGGCGCTAAGGGTAATTTTAAAATGGGTGTAGGCATGTTGGATGGTACCAATCTCCTGATCCAGCGACACATCAAGTCCAGTCTCTTCCTTGATTTCACGGAGGAGTGCATTATCACCGCTTTCCCCCTCCTCAATTTTGCCACCTGGAAACTCCCACAACCCACCCAGCAAACCATTTTCGGGACGTCTCTGGATAAGGATCTTCTCGCCACGACGGATCAGACCCACAACAATATTATAATGAGGGATATTTTTTCGGCGTGGTTTCACTGGGTAGTCCTCCATGTCGCCAGTCTGTCTGGCCAGACAGATCAGACTCAGGGGACACTGTCCACAGCCGGGGTTTCGAGGTGTACAGATGACACGCCCCAAATCCATGAAGCCCTGGTTAAACGCGGCGGGGTGATTGGTCGGAATGAGCCTAGTTAACTCTGCACTAATGTCCCGTCTGGTTTTAGACAGGCTGATGTTTGACTTTAGTCGGGTCAGGCGTGTAAAGACCCGCAGAACATTCCCATCCATCAAGGGCACGACTTCCGCAAAAGCGATACTTGCAATTGCTGCTGCTGTATAGGGACCAATGCCAGGAATTTTGAGAAGCCTGGAAACGGAGACAGGCAGAGATCCTGCATACGTACTCATTACAAATTTTGCGCCCCGATGAAGATTCCTGGCTCGGGAATAGTAACCCAGGCCTTCCCAGCTTTTCAATACCTGATCCTGCTTCGCAGCAGCTAACTGTGAAATCGTGGGGTAATCAAGCATCCACTGTTTGTAGTAAGGCCAAACTGTTGTGACCTGAGTTTGCTGGAGCATAACTTCCGCTACCCAGATCGCATACGGATTTGAATCACCCCTACCAGGAACAGGCAAATGTGCCCGCTCACTCTTAAACCATTTAATTAGTTTTTTTGAAAAGTTTTGTTGGTCAAGCAACTGAATTGATCAGGAATTGTTTTTGTCAGCCAGCGCTTTGATGTGAGAATGATCTGATCCACAGCAGGCGCCTATAAATTCTACACCTAACTCCTTGACCTCTTCAGACCAGGCAACAAAAGCTGTTGGGGTAACCTTTTTGATCTTTTTCTTTCTTTTTCCCTCGGGTTGTTCCAACTCTACATTGGGATAAGCCAACAAGGGTATAGAAACAGC
>JABIFG010000053.1 GCA_018650795.1 Fidelibacterota bacterium | reverse complement strand
GCCCAGGGGATTCATGGTTCGGTTATTACCCGTATGCGTCCGGCTGGTAAATATCACTTTGGCCGGAATATGTACAGCAGAGATAATTACGATATTACAAATTATGATTTAGATTATTGGACAACTCAATCAGAAAATCCAATTTCCTCATTTTATAATCAAGATGCTGTAGAATTATTAACAAAATGGCAGGAGCAGAGTACTCCCGATCCTACCCTGGGAGATTATGCAAAGCGCGACCAATGGTTTTATGAATCAACTCTATACGGTGGACTTTTTAAAGGCTTGACTTTTCTGATTTCAGGTCGCAAAGAAAATGCTGTCGGCATTTTTCCTCAATCAATTCCATACAATACTGAGCAGAATATTCAGGGATACTTGAATTTCAACTATTTCAAACGGCTGCAAATTCGCATTGGCGGATTTACCGGGGAGAAAGAAACTGCCATTACTGGTGGGGGGAGCAGATATTCAGGTGGAGCTGACTATGTGATATCGAGTAACAACTCTAATTTTGATTCCTGGGAAGGCGCACAGGAACATCAATGGCAAGGTGCTACAATAGTTGCAGGTCCTTACGATCAAAATAAATACCATCCCATGGGTGTGATTTATGATCACTTCCCCGAACTCAGAAACTGGAAACAGCTGTATCTCACTCTAACATACACTTTGAATCAGAACTCATTTATGAAATTAAATATCAGCCAACTGAGTGATGCCATGGATCGGTCTGATAGATACGACGTCGTGCCTGATAGTCTTTGGTCTAGGAGAGATGACACCTTCCTGATGGTCTCTAATTTCCGAGATCAAGGCTACTTTCATAGTTCTGACAAGACAGAAAGTGTAATCCAGCAATTAAGGTTTGACTTTACAAGTCAATATACCAAAAACCAGCAAATGAAATTAGGCGTCGGCTATAAAAGCTTTGATCTTAATGTCGAGCACCTCATGACCTCTTATGAAGGTGGTGGCCGTTGGAATTTACTCAATGTATTTTCTGGTAAGCCATATGAAGGTCATTTCTATATCCAAAATCTTTCAGAATTTCCGGGAATTATTTTAAATGGCGGTATCAGGTTGGATTATTTTAATCAAAACCGGGAGGCCTCGAATAATATGTTCGATCCAACGGCTTCTGAAACGACTACTCCAGGGCACAACTCCTGGCAGCCAATGGGCTTTCCTGGAACACCTGAGACCACACCAACCGACTTACAATTAAAAGTTTCACCAAGATTGGGACTTTCACATCCCATTAGTGAAACCGCACTATTACATTTCTCATATGGTCATTTTTATCAAAGACCCTCCTGGTCGAAAATGCTTGGATTTCCTTTTGTAAATTATACTGAAGATCCAGAAACTGTTATGAATCCTTTCGCTGAACAGATCACCCATATGGAAGAATGGCAAGGCTTCTATGGAAATCCAGACTTGGGATACGAAAAAAGTGTTCAGTATGAATTAGGTCTGGATCTGGTTTACAACAATCAAATAAAAGTCGACTTTACTGGATATTATAAAGACGCCGCGCAAATAGCCTCTGTTAACACCGGTCTTTTTGGCAAAGAATATTTTGCCACCAAAGCTTATATGGTAAGCAATGGGGGTTATTCAGATACTCGAGGTATGGAGGCTTCACTGGAAACACGATTGAATAGCCCCATTAATGCTGGAATGACCTATGATATTTACTGGTCCTTTCGTGGAAAGATTGGGTATAGTAGGCTAAATGAACCTGGCTCAGAATTTATTGATAGACCCCTTGGATATTCTTCAAGTAAACAGACCTGGAGTGGTTATCAAAAAGTTAAGGGCTGGCTCAGTTATGATCTAGATAAGGGAAGTGGTCCAGGAATCGCAGGGCTACACCCATTCGGTGATCTACACGCTTATTTGTATTTCTGGTGGCGAAGTGGAGATCCTTATACATACCACCCAACTGGTGATCTATCAACCAAACCAAACAATATGAAGTGGTTTAGTCTTTACCAGCTTAATTTAAAGCTTTCAAAAGGGGTCTCGCTAGCCAATATACATACGACATTCAGTCTGGATGCCACCAACCTGCTAGATTCAAAATTCCTACGCCTACTGTACGGTGACAAGCTTAGTTACTATCATGAAAATGCCGATTTACCACTCGAAGAAAGGTTACCAAAAAATCTCTTCTCAGGTGAACCCAATGTTTGGGAATGGTATAGTTATGAAGTAGCTCCCAGACAAATTGAATTCCAAATAAGGATAGATTATTAATGAGAAATTTTAGTTGGGGAATTCGATCACTTCAACTGATCGGATTTGAAAGTACCAAACAAAGTGAGGCAAATAAAGTGGCAAATATTTTTCGATATTGGATTATCGTTTTGCTAATATTAATCATCCCATCCAGCCAGGTATTGGCACAGGGTTGGTCAAAACAGACCATGAATAGAGGGAAGCTGTGGGCGACATTGCATAATTCCTTACAGTACGGAGATCCTACAGAAATTGTGAATGTTTATCATGGTCTAGACTATCCGGGATATTCAAAAGGTCCCGATATTCAGGACGCATTGAACTACATAGGCGCCGGAGGATATGCCCTCTATGGGGTGAGGAATAGTGTGGAACATGCCTACAGTTTGGATACCAGATATTTCCCTTCAGGTGTGGATGTATTTCCCGTTGAAGAGATGCTGATGACAACAAACTATAACTTAGCAGATTCGACACTAAAGGGAGAACAAATAGCGGCTGGATCCCATTATGTGTATGGTGCTGAAGTTGAAATCAGGCGGACTAGTCGTGTCTGGAGTTATCCCAAATACGACGACTTCATCATTCATGAAGTTGAGATAACCAATAAGAAATTTTCAACTCTCACTGATTTTTATTTTGGTATGCGTTATAGCCTATTGTTTACCGTTCGCAGCATGTCTCAAAAGGATGAAAAATATGGCTGGGACGAAGATCATAACCTCTTTTATTTTTATGATGATTGGAGTTTTAATTGGGAAAATGAGTCTCCTGTTCAGTTTAATTTTGGAGTTGGCCCAGAAATGGGTGATATCGCAGATTCCAGAGATATTGAAGAGTTGAATTCAAAAGAACACGAATTTGATGCCCCTGGGTATTTAACAGTGGTCGTTCTTGACTCAGCTGGAGGTAACGTTTACCAGAATATATTGGAATATGGATCAAAAAGTGGTGAAACGAATGCCCCAGTTGAAGACAGAATATTCATTCATACCGTTGATGAACCTGCCCGATTTAAACAGGTAATGACCCACCAGCAACCCAGGATGTCATGGGATGAAGCCAACGAGGCCGGGGGAGAAGGTGGCACCAAATTTGAACGATCGCCCATCTATTTATTGAGCGTGGGTCCATTTACTTTAACTCCTTTCCAAAAAATTAAACTTGTATACGCTGAAGTGATGGGAGAAATAGATCGGGCTAAAATAGTTGCGGGTGGTTTAGACAATCTTATCGATCTTCAAACAGAATCTCTGGACTCTTTGCTTAAGAATGTTGAATCTGCCCAACAACTCTATGCTCAGGATTTACAACCCGAAACACACCCACCCCCAACACCCACAAATGGAGAGAATAGCCTAACAATAACTTCACAACCTGGAAATCTGATGATTGAATGGCCTGAAATTCCTACGGACTATACCGATCCCATCTTAGGTGCAAATGACTTTGAAGGGTACCGCATTTACCGATCTACCTATTTTACAATCGGACCATGGGATTTATTGGTTGATATTCCCAAAACTGCGGCAAGTGTTAGCGATGGAATAGTGAAATATGTTGATGAGGATGTGTCTGCCTCAATCGGATATTATTATACGGTCACGAGCTATGACAGCGATGGGAATGAATCTGGTGCGGTAAATAACAACAGGTTCCCAGAGTATCCAACACTTCCAAAGAACGAGGATTTCCCCAAAGATGTATATGTGGTTCCGAATCCCTTCCGTCAACATAGTGGATTATACGGTAGTGGGGAGAGATACAGAATCCAATTTTTGGGTCTACCGGGTCAGGCAAAAATAAAAATATTTACTGTTTCTGGAGAATTGGTTCAGGAGATGGAGCACGATGATGGAACTGGTTCCGCAGCGTGGGGATCAATTGCCAATATGGATTACCAATTAACAAAATGGGCTCTGGGGATTGCACCGGGTTTTTATATCTATTCCATCGAATCTATGGTGTCAGGACATGAAGGGGAATCATTTATCGGGAAGATGGCGATAATCAAATGAAAAGCATACTCTATAGCAAATATGACAAACAGATTATTCGTTTCAATGTGTGTATAATCTTATTCCTTATATCTTTTTCCAGTCTTTATGGACAGGCTGGGATTGCTCCTCTGGAAATTGAGCGAGCAGGTCAGTCAGGATGGCAATTTCTGAAAATTAACGCAGATCCCAGACAGGCAGCAATGGGGGGTGTTTTGCTAGTGAATAATTCTCCAAATGCGAACGCTGTTTTTGGCAGTCCAGCTATCTTAGCCCATATCCAAGACCTGGATGTCCAATTCAATTCTACAAATTGGCTGGCGGATATAAAACACAGCTCAGTTTCCATTGCAAAAGGATGGGGTAATTATGGGACCCTTGCTTTGAGTTTTGTGACACTGGATTAT
>JABIFG010000052.1 GCA_018650795.1 Fidelibacterota bacterium | reverse complement strand
TGTTAACTGGCATGCAAAACTGACCCACTTTGGTGGGTGATTGGCACTTAAAATTGACCCACCTATTTAGTTTAATGCCGGGCCTTATGCTCGGAGAACAAATAGGTGCTATTAATGGAAACAGCGATGAAGGTGCGCCGCCTTATTCTAGTTGAAGGGCGGAGCATTCGATCAGTTAGTCGGGAAACAGGTATCTCACGAAACACTGTCAAAAAATATTTAAGCAGTGAATCACCACCTTCATATAAACGATCAAAACCGGCGGCACTACATAAGCTGCGTGACCATGAAGCTAGCCTACGGCAATGGTTTGAGTTTGATCTCAAGCGTCCCAGTAGAGAACGCCGTACTGCCCAGAAACTGTATGAACAATTGATTCTCGAGGGCTATCAGGGTTCCTACTCACCTGTTTGCCGCTTTATCAAAAAGTTAAAGTCTTCTCATGGTTCACCTCAGCAAGCCTTCATCCCGCTGCAGTTTGAGTCAGGCGATGCCATGCAGTTCGACTGGAGCCAGGAAGTGGTGGTGCTTGGCGGGGTTGAACAAAAAATAAAAATTGCTCACTTCCGTTTATCCCACAGTCGCAAGCCCTTTGTCATTGCCTATCCTCGAGAGACTCAAGAGATGTTGCTCGATGCCTTTGTACATGCCCTGACATTTTATCAAGGTGTTCCGAAGCGTGTTCTGATCGACAATCCCAAGACCATGGTGATCAAGATTGGCAAAGGTAAAGAGCGTGACTTCCATCCCCGATTTTTAGCTCTCATGAACCATTATTTAATCCAACCGGTAGCCTGTACTCCGGCCTCTGGTTGGGAGAAAGGGCAAGTAGAGAATCAGGTTAATGTTTTGCGCAATCAGCTGTTTAAACCTCAATTACGTTTCGACAATTTAGCCGCCCTGAACACGCATTTGCTAGCCTGTTGTCAAACCCTGGGCCAAAGGCCTCACCCCCAGTTTAAGGACAAAAGCATTGATACCCTATTTGACCAGGAACGCCTGATGCTCAGACCATTAGGCCGCGCTTTTGATGGTTATGTTGAAAAAACCGTGAAAGTCAGCTCAACCTGCCTGGTGCAATATGACAGCAACTACTACAGCGTACCCTCGGCACATGCCAAACACCGTATCTCGTTACGTGCCTATGCTGATCGTGTCGTCTGCATTGCAGAACAACAGGTGGTCGCCAGCCATCAACGGAGCTTTGGCAAATACGAGTACCTGTTCGAGCCCTGGCACTATGTTGATTTGCTCAAGCAAAAACCAGGTGCCTTGCGTGATGGCGCACCGTTTGTGCAATGGGAGTTGCCACAGGCCATTGAATCTATCAAGAAGCGATATCTGCAACGTGCAGGCGGTGACAGAGACTTTGTCGAGTTGCTATTGCTCATCAAAGTCCATGATCTGGACATCGTCACCACGGCCTGTGAGCTTGCACTGGAAGAAAGAACCACGCAACTCAGCGCCATTGTGAACCTCATTAATCGGCTGATAGAGCCTGACATCGAACCCCTGGCAGACGTAGAGAGCTACCCTCAGCTGGGTGTGCCACCGGAAGCTAATTGCCAGCGTTATGAACAATTACGTGCCACGGGAGCCACAGCATGAATGCACTCACTGAACAGCTAGTCACACTGAAGTTGCATGGGATGGCAATGGCAACGACAGAGCTGCTTGCCGCCAAAAAGCTACCTAGCCTGCCTGTCGCACTACAACAACTTATCGAAGCAGAAGTCACGGAACGCCAGGTACGCAGCATCCGCTATCAAATGACAATCGCCAAGTTCCCTCATCACAAAGATTTTGCCACTTTTGATTACGGGGCATCCGCGATAGACAAAGCAACCATAGAACCACTGTGTTCCGGTGAGTTCGCGGCCCACGCGCACAACCTGATCCTGGTGGGAGGCACAGGTACAGGGAAAACACACACGGCCATTGCACTTGGCGCTGAGCTGATCCAGAAAGGTAGGAAAGTGCGGTTCCACAACGCGGTCGATTTGATCAATGCCTTGATCAAAGAGCAGGCTGACAATCGACAGGGAAGTCTGGTGAGAAGACTGCAACAGGTCGACTGCGTCATCATTGATGAGCTGGGTTACATCCCGTTCCCAAAGTCTGGTGGTGCATTGTTGTTCCATCTGATCAGCAAGCTTTATGAAAAAACCAGTTTAATCATCACCACGAACCTGGATTTTGGCGAATGGGTCAATGTTTTTGGTGACGCCAAAATGACCACCGCACTGCTAGATAGGGTCACGCATCATTGTTCAATTATCGAGACAAAAAACGACTCTTATCGTTTCAAACAAAGCCAACAAAACGTAAAAAAGTAACCCTCACAGGTGGGTCAATTTTAAACGCCAATGTGGGTCAATATTGAATGCCAATTGACA
>JABIFG010000051.1 GCA_018650795.1 Fidelibacterota bacterium | reverse complement strand
GTGTCATACTGCTGCCGCAGTGAATGCCTTGATCCACCCCCTTAACAATGTAAACACTGAATCGGATCAGATTTCTGTCCCAGAGGGCTTTAAGCTGGATTCAAATGGTAGCCTGGGATGTCTGACCTGTCACCAGGTCGCATGCAAAATTGATCGCTCAAATAGAACCTTTCTAAGAGGCGGTCCTTATAAGCGAGAGATCGATTTTTGTTACAATTGTCATAGCAAAACTAACTACAAAAAAATGAATCCCCACAAGCAGGTTCAAGCTGATGGTAACATTGATAAATCAACCTGTTTGCAATGTCATGTTAAACAACCGAGTAAAGAAGATCACCCCACCATTGCCCGAGAGATGCAGCTGGATATGACCGCAACCTGCAACAAATGTCATTCTCTCCATTCTCACGAACAAAATCATCAGGGAAAAAATATAGAATTATCCAAAAAGGCGACAGTAAAACGCTTTAACGAAACACAACAAAAATTTGGGCTGACCTTGCCCCTTTCTGAGGATAATCTTATTCAATGTAACACCTGCCATTACACTCATAACCGGGGGACCCTCGCAGCAGATCAGGTTGTATACGAGGGTGACGGAGAAAACCAGCGTTTCTTACGCCTATCGAAAGAGAATCTGTGCTATGCCTGCCACGATTTATAGACCTTCCATCTTCCTAGTGTTAGTGCTATTCCTGCTAACTGCCATTTCGGTGACGGCTCAACAAGCCGATGCTGAAAATTGTAATTTGTGCCATGGATTAACCTTATTGGGAATTTCCACAACAGCAGATGGACTGCGTAGTTTTGAAGTAACATCTGACGGTTACAATCACTCTACCCACAGAAACGTCATTTGTCGTGATTGCCATACTGACATCAACGTCTTCCCACACCCCGAGGATGTTGCCAGTGTTGAATGTTATAAAGCCTGTCATATTACCAAACCATTTGCCCTCACAGGCTACTCACATGCCGAGCAGTTCGATGCACATGCCATAAGTGCCCATGGTTTCAATCCTGAATATTCAGATGAAAAAAATGAGGCCAAACCCGATTGCAAATACTGCCACTCCAATACATTTAGAAACGTCATCAAGGATGAAGCTCTGGAAAAGAGTACCGAACATTGTGTACGATGTCATGAAGGGGAAGGCCTTGCCGGCGTGATTCTTCATGTGAGTTCTCATTCTGGTCACCGGACGGCAGAAGCCTCTATCGATGTGGTAGAATTATGTTCTTCATGCCATGCCGACCAGGGTCATATGAAACAGTTTGATGTAAACCTGACACAGGTTGAAGGATATGAGCGGCATTTTCATGGCAAAGCCCTGAAGCGCGGTATGAATGAAGTTGCAAACTGTATGGACTGTCACCGCAATCACCTCAACCTTCCGGCAGATGATCCTAACTCAAGTATCCATCCCAACAATATTCAACAGACCTGTAGCTCAAACAGCTATTGTCATACTGATGCGACTGCCAAATTTGCTGTTGCAGCAATTCACTCCGAACCTACAACTCAAAATAATCCCATCATTTTCTATGTAGAATGGGGATTCATTATATTAACCGCTGGAACCATGGCTTTGCTCTTTGCGCACATCTTTCTCGATTTTGGACGCTGGGTTGGTGATATATGGATGCGGAGGAGGGGAAAATGAGTCAAGATTATACTCGTTTCAGCCTAAATCAACGTTTACAACATATTTTCATGTTCGTACCCTTCATCATCCTGGTATTGACGGGCTTCCCAATCAAATTCCCTGAAAGCGAGTTTTGGAGCTTTGTTCTGGCAGCCGCTGGTGGGATTGAAAACACTCGCCTCGTTCACCGCATAGCCGCAGCTGTCATGATTCTGGACTTTGCTTTTCACATCATTTATGTGTTTTACAATTTGATTAAAAATCGTCCCTCTCTTGCCGATATGCATTTGATTCCCAATAAGAGGGATGGCCAAAACATCATTCAAAACATGAAGTATTTTTTGTTTCTTTCAGATGAACGTCCCCGGTTTCACAAGTTCTCATATATAGAGAAATTTGATTACTGGGCCGTATTCTGGGGTATGTTTATTATGGCTGGAAGTGGAGTCATTTTATGGTTCCCCGTCCTGTTTAGCAAATTTCTGCCAGGAATTGTCATTCAGATTGCCTATGTTGCTCATAGTGATGAGGCTATGTTGGCCTTATTGGCAATCATCATTTGGCATTTTTACAATGTCCATTTCAATCCTCGTATCTGGCCAGCCAACAAGGTCTGGTTCAAGGGGACTTTGACTGAGGAAGAGATGGAGCATGAGCATCCTCTTGAGCTTGAAGAAATCAAGGCCAGAGAGGAGGCTTCAAAATGAAAAAAGCTTTGAAACTCCTATATGGTCTCCTGGCTTTTGCTCTGGGAACGTTCGTTTCTGTTACACTTATCAAAGCCGTGGTTTCTCACGATAGCCCACTCGAGACTGAAATCCTCTCCGACTCGCGTTTCCCTGATTATGTGGAACAGTTAAATAGTCATTATGATAGCTACGAAAATCGGCAAAGTCACTTTCATCAAACTACTGAACGCTATTTCTTGCCCATGGATCAGCAGGAAAATTGTTTGAATTGCCATTCCTTGTGGCCACATGAAAAAGACCTGAGAACACGCGCTTTTAATAATCAACACAGCAGATATATGTCGTGTATGAGCTGTCATATTGATGATAAACCTGGTCGTCCGGTAAAATTTGAATGGTACAATTTTGGTGTAGATAATTCAATCACGAGACAAGGTGCTTATGGCTTGACTCGCGATGCCGATTCGAAGCTGTCAGGGGCCGATAACTTTATCAGTAAAATTCTCCCTGTAATATATGATGGCAATATTAATACTCGGTTATACACACCATATAGTTCTGAACAATCGGTGGAGTATCGCAACTCCGTGGATGCTGGAGAATATGTGGATGAAGTCAAGGCACGCAAAGAGGCTGAGGCTCTCGTAAGTGAAAAAGCTCCGAGCTGCTCGAGCTGTCATTCAGAATCTTCCACATTTCCATGGGAGGGCCTGGGTTTTAAGGGTGATAGATTAAATGAAATGCGGTATTCAGCTGTTGTGGGCATGGTTGAAAAGTACGAATCATTCTATTTCCCACCTGTTTTTGAGTAAGTCAAAGATTTCGAGAACTCACATGAGAATTAACAGGCTGCTAATTATTATTCTATCTGTCAGCTTTGGCCTGATCCAGGGTCTTATCGCTCAAGAGATAAGTTTCTCTCCTGTCCGTACATTTGAATCCGATTTTAGTTTTCCCACTGATATCTGCGGAAATGATGAAGGTGATATCTTTGTCCTGGATGCTATGAATGATCGGGTTGTCCAACTCAAGGCAAGTGGTGAGGTTGTTGAAATCAAACCTCAACGGGAATCCATATACAAAGCAGTTGGAATTGCCTGGATTAATGGTGATTTATGGATCGCTGATACGCCACGGTCACGTTTGTTGAAGATGAAGATGAATGGACGGATTAGCCAGGTTATCAAACTGGAGCATCAAACTGAACCCGTTGATATTATCGGTCTTGGTGACAACATGGTAGTAACAGATCGTTTTAACCATACCATTACTGTTTTGGATAAAGACTTTAAGGAAAAATACTATTGGGGCAAAAGGGGAGAAGGTATCGGAGAGTTTATCAATCCTGGTTTCCTGTCTGCGGGTCCCGAAAATAGAGTGATTATTGGCGATATTCTTAACCGGCGGGTTGTCTCATTTTCACCAAGTGGCCGATATCCACAAATCATTGCCAAGCCCGGTGTGGAAAGGGGACAGATATTCAGACCCAAAGGGGTTGCCCTCGATTCTAAAAATCGAGTGTGGGTGGCTGATGGATATACCGGTGCCCTTCAAGCCTTCTCTATTTCAGGTAAATTCCAGGGAATTGCCAGCAAAGATGGTGAAAGTCTCGCATTATCGGCTCCCATGGGGATCTATATAGATAAGCAGGACCGATTATGGGTGGTAGAGTCATTTGCAAGCAAAGTCAGCGTTTGGCGGATTAAATGATAGGTCCCTTCAAAAAATTAATCATCGGTTTCGCCGTCCTGTGTTTGTGCAGCACCTTTATTCTCGGACAACACAACCCGGATGGTCGCAAAGTGAGTCTGGATTGTGTCACCTGCCATGTAAGCTGGCATGATAACATCGATCCAGAGAAATCCCTGCTCCCCAATATTGAAGCTCCCATACAGATTCAGGGGATGCCAGCCCGTATTCCAACAGCGGCCATGTGTTATACCTGCCATGATGGAACGGTCAAAGATTCTCGTCAAACTTTCGCATCCAGCAATCACCAGATGGATATGGATGTAAAACACGTCGATATTAAAAGTTTGCCCCTTGATAAAAATGGGAAGATCTATTGTGGTACCTGCCACACTCCACATAGTCTGAAACCAACTCGTGTTGGTGGGCTGGCTCCTTTCCTGCGAATGGAAAAGATGAGTTCTGCCATATGCCTGGATTGTCATTCTAATCAGGCCAGTGCGCATAAAAATCATCCCATCAAAGTGAAGGTCTCAGCTGATAACAGCATGCCAGAAAGTACTTTCTGGGGGAAAGACGGCAGCATGGAATGCATGACCTGTCACCCTATTCATGGAACAGAATCAGTGGTGGGCGTGACTGGGAATGATCGTAGTGAACTCTGCTCTTCTTGTCACGCCGCCTATTTTAATATCAAACTCACCGATCATGATCTCACCAGCTCTCTGATGAATAAATCCAGCAATATTGGACCTGATTTCAGCGGAAACGATCCTTGTGCAGCCTGCCATGTCAGCCATAATGGTCAAGGCGAGCATATGTGGTCCATGGATGTTGATGCAAAAGCAGGTGAGAATGCTTACTGTGTTGGTTGTCATAGCGACACAGGCCTCGGCCAGGAAAAAAATTTTTCGCATACAGGTCACCCCGTTTCCAATTTTAAACTGAGAAAAAATATTCCTGCATTGGGGATTAAAGCGGGTGACAAATTGCTTTGTAAATCGTGTCACGATCCACATCAGTGGGAATTCTCAAATAAACATGCTGTAAATACAGGCAATGAAGAAGGAACTGAATACACATCCTTCCTCCGTCTACCTGATGATGCCCAGGGTCAGCTGTGTATCAGTTGTCACTCCGGACAATCCAGTGTGTTTGACTCAGACCATAGTGTAGCTCGTGAAGGATTCCAGCAGTATTTTAGAGAATCAAACGCGTTGCATGGTCAGTGTACAGTATGTCATGGAGCTCATACTGATGCCCTGGAAGGATCAACAGAAGATGATCCTTTTACGGTCTTGTGCATGCGCTGTCATGATGGGCAGCATTTTGCCACCTCAGTGGTTCACAATAATCACCCCATTGGTGTACCCTTCACATCAAAAAGTAATCTGCATGGTTATAAAAAAGATAATCAAACCTTACTGAGCTGTAATACCTGCCATGACCCACATAAATGGGGCCAGACTGTCGAAAATTCCCCAACAGTCGATTTGAATGGAGACGATAGGAATTCATTCCTGACCATTTCAAACTGGCCGGAACCTAAACTCTGTCTGGATTGTCATCCTGAGCAAGAAACTTTATTGAATTCAGATCATGACTTGACTGAAGCAGACCGAAGTGCCTGTAGTTTCTGCCATG
This sequence comes from Fidelibacterota bacterium, assembly GCA_018650795.1. Lineage (GTDB taxonomy): Bacteria > Fidelibacterota > UBA8477 > UBA8477 > JABMPR01 > JABMPR01. The sequence goes on along the minus strand of JABIFG010000051.1, from coordinate 545 downwards.
CTCCACACAATGCTGAGACTGAATATGGAATTTTTGCAAAATGGGGTGAGGCTCCAGGTGCCAGTTTTAATGAAAAACATTGTTTCAGTTGTCACAATGAGCAGGGCTCGGCTTCAGAAAAGCTGGTAGAGGGTTATAGCCATCCTCGCGAATTTGGCATCCTGGCTCCTCCTGCCAGAGGAACAGGTGATTGGTTGGATTTCCCTCTTTTCACTGAAGCAGGTCCCAGTAAAACAGTGGGACATATTGACTGCTTCACCTGTCACAATCCCCATTCCTGGTCCTACAAACTGAAGTATCAAGAGTTAGGCCCTGAAAATGAGGAAGGTAATGATCTTACCTCATTCCTGCGCAATCCAAGTCAATTGACACTTTGTACTGATTGTCATGGCGAGAGCACTCTCTGGAAATACAATTACTACCATGATCCGGTTAAGAGAAAGAGATACTAAGATGATAGTCATCAGATCCTTTAAACCCAGCCAGATAAGTTTATTCCTCGTAATAGCGGTAATTATGACTGGACTTGTGGGATGTGCTTCCAC